>JASFYU010000082.1:0-9625 GCA_045046905.1 Flavobacteriaceae bacterium
AAGTGTATATTCTTGGATGCATGATGGTCACATTGAAAAGTATCTAGATGAATATAGTTATCGATTAAACAGGTCAATTCATAAACAAACCATTTTTGATAACCTTATTAGAAGAATGAGTAAACATCAACATGTTGGTTACAAACAAATTAAACTAAGTACCTAGCTAGACAGCTCTATTTATTTATTTTTCAGGTTTTCTTGAAAACCAATTTGAAATACACACTTACCTTGGAATCATTTACTTTTCAATCGCCATATTAATCAATGTTGCTGCCTTGGTGGAGGTACATGTTAAAAGAGGAAGGGCATTGGACGAATATGATTTTCTTAAAAAGTACTTCGTATGAAACTAACTAAGGACCAAATACAAAAAATCGAAAACTATCTTGATATTAAGCGGTTGACCCATCTTGATTTAAAAATTGAAGTCAAAGACCATATGGCGACGGATATCGAAAACGTTATGGAAGAAGATAGTTTAGGCTTTCAAGATGCTTTTGAGGCCGCCAATGACAAGTGGAATCCCGAACTGGCCGATTATTCGCGTTTTTGATTGGGATGGGCATGGAGAGGGCCTAAATACATGATGCGAAAGTGCGTTAGAAAAACCAAGCAGTTTTATTTTAGAGCACTTATAGGGGGATTTGTAATAATGGCACTACTGCATTTCACTACTACCATTTTTGATGTCACCAAATTTTATGAGGTATTGAATTTTGTCTTGGGTTCTAGCTATTTCATCTTTGTTGCACTATTGTTATTTTTCTATTATAAAATAAGGATTTCAGGTTACGACACTTCGTATCGGTATACATTACCATTTTTATAATCCCCAAAAAGGCAGAAGAACTACTTTTAGAAACCTACCCCGAGTATAAAATGGGTTAAAAGAGCTCTGCTGTTAAAGTAAACTAGCTCGGAGCAGATCTAGAGGGATTAAGGAATATCTTTCGCTTGTAAGCCTGCCTGCCTGCGGCAGGCAAACGTCTGGAAGTAAAGCCAACAATGGAGAAATAAAAATTGAAAAAATGTCCCCTAGTTTAATATTGGTTTCGTCATGGGGGTAATTACTATTAATCTAAAAAATATTTTAAAATGAAAGACTTTATGATGATTTTTATCGGAGCCGATTACCAAGAATTAGGCCTGTCGCCTGAGCAATTGCAAGGGCGAATGGGAAAATGGTTTGCCTGGAATGACAAGATGGGTGAACAAGGCATTCTAAAAGGGGGCAATGCCCTAGTGCCCACAGCCAAACGAGTAAGTGGTCCGGATCAAATCATTACTGATGGTCCTTTTGTCGAGGGCAAAGAATTGGTAGGCGGGTACTACATTGTTTCTGCAGAAAATGCCGAAGCCGTTGTGAAAATTGCGGCTGATTACCCAGATTATGACCTGGGGGGTACTGTAGAGATCCGTGAAGTAATAGTATTCGACAACTAATGGAGCACAAGCTTGTCGACCATCTTTTCAGACACCAGTATGGAAAGATGGTCGCTATTTTAATTCGGGTTTTTGGCCTATCGAATATCGAGACTATTGAAGATGCGGTTCAAGACACCTTTATAAAAGCCGCTTTACAATGGCGGAATCAGATTCCTGAAAATCCTGAGGCTTGGCTTGTCAAAGTCGCTAAAAACCGTACAATTGACCTGCTGAGAAGTAGTCAAGTAAAGAGAAATCGATTTCAAAAAATAAGCGCGACTACTACGATACAACTGAATGATTTATTTCTTGATCATGAAATTGAAGATAGTCAACTACGCATGATTTTTGTTGCCTGTCACCCGAGCCTAAAACCCAAAGAGCAAATTGCCTTTGCCCTAAAAACTATTTCAGGTTTTAGCACCAAAGAGATTGCCGCTGCATTGCTCATCAAAGAAGAAACAATCAAGAAAAGATTGAGTAGGGCCAGAAAAACAATTATTGAAAATAATATACAGTTCGATTTTCCTTCAGCGAAAGCGGTTCATAAAAGGCTTGATCAAGTGATGAAGGTTATCTATTTAACCTTTAATGAAGGGTTTCATTCTACTAATAAAACAAAACTTATTCGAAAAGATTTGTGCGGAGAGGCGATTCGCCTATCCAAGCTGCTACTAAAAAAGGAAAAATTCAGGTCAGGAAATTTATATGCCTTGTTCGCTTTAATGTGTTTTCATGCCTCACGCATAGAAAGTAAGACTAATACCGCCAATGAAATAATGAGTATTAAACAACAAGATCGTAGCCAATGGTACTTTCCATTGATAAGAATAGGGAATGATGCTATGAATAAGGCTGTGGAATATGATGGTGTTTCTAAATACCATTACGAGGCGGCAATTGCCGCAGAGCATTTAAAAGCGAAGACTTTTGAGGATACTGATTGGAATACAATATTAAAATGGTATACCAAATTATATCAATTGCAAGCTAGTGCCTTTACACAATTGAATATGGCCATAGTCAATTTGCAATTGAACCAATTTGAAACTACGCAGCAACTACTCACGAGTATAAGTGTTGAAGATTTGGAGCAAAGAGCCTATCTGTATTATGGGTGTTATGCGGAATATTACGCCAAAAAAAATGATGCCGTGCTAGCGATTTCCTATCTAGACAAGGCCATTCATAAAACACCTAATACCTTGGAAAAAGACTATTTAAAAAAACGAAAAGCGGAATTGAGTATGTAATACTATTTTTGTAACATAGTATTATTTTTGACACTAATGAACTGAACAATTATTCGACTAACCTATGTTCAAACACTTTCTAAACCTTCAGTGGAAATCGTTTTTTAGGGCCTCCTCCTTTAAGACAACAATTTGGCTTAAAATAGTCATGATTTTTGGAGTGCTGTACTTTATCGCGGTATTCTTATCCTTGGGGGTAGGTGCATTTTTTATTATTGAAAAACAAGGCTTGGGCGATCCCTTACGGGTGGTGAATAAATATATAATCTATTATTTGGTTTTGAATCTGGTGATGCGCTATATGTTGCAAAAAATGCCGATTACCAATATTAGGCCTCTTTTATACCTGCCTTTTAAGAAAAGTCAAATAGTGAACTATTCTTTGGGCAAGACCATAGTTTCCTTTTTTAATTGGGCGCATGCCTTTTTCTTTATTCCTTTTTCAATAGTGCTGTTAGTGAAAGGGTATGCTCCCCTAGGTGTTATAGGGTGGCATTTAGGAATGATAGCACTGTTTTATTGCATTAATTTCATCAATGTTTTGGTGAATAATAAAGATGTGCTTTTTTATAGCATAGCCAGTATTTTAATAATTTTAGGTATTTGTCAATACTATGCAATTTTTGATGCTACGCTATACACAGCTCCTTTCTTTGATAGTTTGTATGATTTTCCTTTGATGGCCTTATTGCCATGGCTGGCATTGGTAGCACTGTATTTTGCATCGTTTCAATACTTTAATAAACATATGTATTTAGATGACGGATTGGCCCTAAAACATACAGAAGCTAAATCTGAGGATTTTACATGGTTGAATAAATACGGAAAACTGGGTACTTTTCTAAAAAATGATATTAAACTCATTAAAAGAAACAAACGCGCCAGGACCGCAGTGATTATGAGCTTTGTTTTTCTCTTATACGGACTGTTGTTTTTTACAGGAGCAATAGAAACCTATGATGGCCCCATTTGGAAAATCTTTGCAGGTATCTTTGTTTCAGGAGGGTTTTTATTCACTTTCGGACAATTTGTACCAAGTTGGGATAGCTCCTACTATCCATTAATGATGAGTCAAAATATATCGTATACAGAGTACCTAAACTCCAAATGGTATCTTATTGTTATTGCTACGGTGATAAGTACCATTTTGGCAAGCTTTTACATCTACTTTGGTTGGGATGCTTATTTGGCCGTAGTAGTGGGGGCCATTTATAATATTGGGGTCAATTCGTATCTAGTGCTTTGGGGCGGGGCATATATAAAAACCCCGATCGATCTAACATCGAACAAAAAAGCATTTGGAGACAAACAGGCGTTCAATGCCAAGACACTTTTATTAACCGTTCCTAAATTAATATTGCCCTTGGCTATTTATGTCCTTGGGCATTATACCTTAAACCCTACGGCAGGGTATGTTTTTGTTGCCTTGGCAGGCGTTTTGGGCTTTGCCTTTAAAAACAGGGTGTTCAAAAAAATAGAACAGATATATAAAAAAGAGAAATACAAGACACTATTAGCCTATAAAGAAAAGGCATAATCATATAGTAAATTACCTCGGGGCAGGCTCAGGAGCTTGTAAACCCACCTGAGAGAATAAAGATTTTAAACAGAAAAGATGATAACAGCGATCAATTTATCAAAAACATACGGTACACAAACCGTTTTAAATATAGAACATCTTGAAATTCCGAAAGGGCAGAGTTTTGGTCTTGTGGGAAACAATGGCGCAGGAAAGACCACTTTTTTTAGTTTGCTTTTAGATTTGATCCAACCGACGACGGGTCACATCATCAATAACGATGTTCAAGTAGATAGTAGCGAGGCATGGAAACCTTTTACATCGGCCTTTATTGATGAAACTTTTCTGATTGGTTATTTGACTCCTGAGGAATATTTTTATTTTATTGGCGAACTACGCGGTCAGAACAAGGCCGATATTGATACGGTAATAGCGGGCTTCGAAGATTTGTTCCACGGTGAGATATTGGGGCAGAAAAAATACCTACGCGACCTTTCTAAGGGCAACCAGAAAAAAGTGGGTATTGTAGCCTCGTTTATTGGAAATCCTGAAGTGATTATTTTAGACGAACCCTTTGCCAATTTAGATCCTACCACACAGATTCGATTAAAAACCATTATAAAAGACTTGGCCGATAAGCAGGGTGTCACAGTCTTGGTCTCTAGCCACGATCTGATCCATATTACCCAAGTCTGCGAGCGTATCGTAGTATTAGATAAGGGCGATATTGTCAAGGATATTCAAACCTCAGCCGAAACCTTGAAAGAATTGGAAAGTTTCTTTGCCGAATAATCGCAGGACGATGGCCATAAATAGGGGTTTAACCAGTCTGCCACAAAAGGTAGGTTACTCCCTTCATACCAGTAGCTATCGAAATGAAAAGGAAGTTCATTAATCAAAAAGAATTCCCCTTGGCTATGGCTCGGGGATAGTCGGTTTCAAGAAATTTTTTATTTTGATGCAGTCCCGATAGCTAAGGAGTGAATTAAACCCACTTCTGGGGTTAACCGACCATCTAGTCTTTTTTAGAATCTTAAAACTAAGTAGCCCCAAAGTGCTTCCTCCGATTTCAGGGTAAAAAATAGCGGTAAAGGGCTAAAAACCTATGATACTATGGTCGTACAATTACGAACACCAACCCAGGGGTTTGTAAAAAATGCCGCTTCTCCTCATTATGGGTTTTGCTGAAGAACCATCAATGACCACAACAAACCTATTTTTATCGATGAACTACATACTAATCCCCTTTTTTTTTAGTTAAGGTTAGGTACGAATATATATAATGTTGAAGCTTCCATATAAATTAATTGTAACTGCTATTTTAGGCGGATTGGTCTTTACGGCCTGTTCTACCAAAAAAGATGCTTTCATAAACCGTAATTGGCACGCACTGAACACCAAGTACAACACCTTGTACAATGGTAACCTTGCCTTTGATCAGGGGAGAGAAGAACTCCATGCCAATTATAAGGATGATTATTGGGCAATTCTTCCCGTTGAGCGTTTAGAAGTTACCGATGATATCAAACTCGATTCAGAGGATAACAATCCTAATTTTATAATTGCCGAGGAAAAAGCGACCAAAGCCATTCAGAGGCATAGTATGGATATCAAAGACGAAGAGCGCAACCCCCAGACTGATGAAGCCTTTCTTTTACTTGGTAAGGCGCGCTATTTTGATCAAAGATATATTCCCGCTTTAGAGGCCTTTAATTACATTCTTAGAAAGTATACCTATAGTGATAAATTGAACGAGGCCCATATATGGCGTGAAAAGGTCAATATTCGATTAGAAAATGAAGAGCTTGCTATCAAGAATTTAAAACGCTTGATGAAGTTCGAGACCTTAAAAGATCAGGAATATGCAGATGCCAGGGCTATGCTCGCACAGGCCTATATAAATTTGAACGTGCCTGATACGGCCATTCAACAGTTAAAAGTGGCATCGCACTATACCAAGAAGAAGCCTGAAAAGGGAAGGTATTATTATATTATCGGACAACTCTATAATACATTACATCATAAAGACAGTGCCAACTATGCCTTTGACAAGGTAATTGCCTTGAACAGAAAATCACCAAGGGTCTATATGATCAATGCCGAAATTCAGAAGATTCGCAATACAAGGCTTAGCGATGAAAATAGCGAAGAAATTTTGGAGTATTTGACCGATTTGGAAGAAAATAGAGAAAACCGCCCTTTTTTAGATAAAATCTATCGACAGCTGGGGGAGTTTCATTTGGATCGAGCTGCTGACAGTTTGGCTCTGGTGTATTTCAACAAATCGCTACGTGCCACCCAGAATGAGCCTAAGCTAAACGCATTGAACTATGAAAATCTCGCCGAATACAATTTTGATAACAACATTTATAAGGTAGCAGGGGCCTATTATGATAGTGTGCTGACCAATTTACCTGAAAACACCAAGAAATTTCGTGCTGTCAAAAAGAAATTCGACAACTTGGAAGATGTCATCAAATACGAGGATGTGGTACAGTATGCTGACAGTGTTATTAATTTATATACGATGTCTCCTGAAGAACGGGTAGCCTATTTTGAGGAATATATCTCGGCGATTAAAAAAGCAGATGAGGAAGCGGCCAAGAAAAAAGAAGATAAGATTACGGCCGGTTTTGCCTCCTTTAGTAAATCTAAAGGAGGTAAGGAAAACAAGGGTAAGTTTTACTTTTATAATATCACAAGTTTAGGCTATGGCAAGAATGATTTTACCACCAAATGGGGCAACCGAATCTTGGAAGACGATTGGCGCTGGAGTAATAAGACCAGAGTCTTGCCTTCAGAAGTTACAAGCGCTAACGTTGTTGATGCTTCAAATGCCTCTTTGGATCCCCTAGGGGAGGAGAAGTATTCATTAGATTTTTATATGGATAAAATTCCGACCGATGGTACCATTATCGATAGTCTGCATACAGAACGAAATTTCGCCAATTATCAATTGGGCTTAATTTATAAGGAAAAGTTTAAGGAGAACCTCTTAGCAGCTGGTAAATTGGAGGATGTGCTACAATCAGATCCTGAGGAACGCTTAATACTTCCCTCCAAATACAATTTGTACAAAATCTATGAAGAAGAAGGTAGCGCCTTGGCGGCCAGCATGAAGGAGAACATTATTCAAAACCATAAAAATTCTCGCTATGCCGAGATATTGCTGAACCCTCAGGCCGTATTGGCCAATAATTCAGATAGTCCTAGTGCCCGTTATGGCGCTTTGTATAAGCTGTATAAGGGTCAAGAGTTCCTGCAGGTGATTACCGGAGCCGAGGAGAATATCAATACATTCACGGGAGACCCCATAGTCCCAAAGTTCGAAATGCTGAAGGCAAATGCCATAGGTAGGTTACAGGGCTTTGAGCCTTTTAAAGAGGCATTGAATTATGTAGCCTTGACCTACCCTAATAATCCGGAAGGGAAAAAAGCAGAACAAATGGTGGCTGAACAATTGCCCAAGCTAGAGCCCTCTGCGTTTTCACCCGAGGTAACATCCTCTGGAACAGGAAATTGGAAAGTGATGTTCCCGTTTCAACGGCATAAGAATGACGAGGCTTTAAAATTGGTCGAAAAATTAAAAAAATCAATCAAAGACCTAAAATACAAGAACATCGTTTCAAAAGATATTTATAATCTTGAAGATCAATTTGTAGTCGTTCACGGGTTCAAATCAAAAGAATATGCTCTAGGCTATGCCGAACTACTAAAAATTAACAGAGATTATAAGATTGATAATGAGAATTTTGTAATTTTATCTTCCAACTATAAAATAATACAAATACATAAAAATTTACAGGAATACAAGAACACGCTTTTAACCCCAAAACCATGAATTAATGTTTTCAGACAACAAAAAACCTAGAACTATGAACGAAATTGGCGGACAACCCAACAGAATTGAAAAGAATACTAGAATCAAAGGAGATATTATTTCCGAGGCCGATTTTCGTATCGACGGAAAATTGGACGGTAATGTAAAAACCTCTGGTAAAGTAGTCATTGGCAAGGATGGCTATATTAACGGAAAAGTAGAATGTGTGAATGCTGATATCGAAGGCCACTTTAACGGTGAACTTTTGGTTTCGGACTTACTTTCACTAAAAGCTTCGGCGGTAATCGAAGGCACGGTTTCAGTTACTAAATTGGCCGTTGAGCCCGGTGCTACCTTTAATGCATCATGTACCATGAAGGGCAAAGGAGGTTCATTGAGCAGTAGTTCGAGTTCATCAGCTTCCTCTGGCCTTAAGTCTTCAATGGGCAGTGGTAGTACTAGAATTGGCAATGAAAGGGCAAAAGTATCCTAAGAAGAACCATCTGAAAAATGTAGCGATGCTCTCGGGTATTGCCTTTGAAATGGGTGCCATAATATTTTTGGCGGCCAAAGGAGGTATGTGGTTAGATGAACATTTCAAGAATGAAAAAAGAATATGTACGGCTATTGCCACACTTATTGGTGTGGCAATTTCAATTTGGGTAGTTTTGCAGCAATTAAAACGAATCAAGCAGTAATGTCCAAAATACATCCCATTATTCAATTTTTGCTTGTCCTAATTTTTTCCTTAGGACTTTTATTTTTTAGCCATACAAGGGTTCTTCACACTCTCGGATTCTCAGAAAACGGGGACCTTATCGTCTTGTCCTACTTGATAAATGGTATTCTTGCCACCCTGATTTATATGCTTCTTTTTATTTTCAGGTACAAACTCAAAAACCAGATAGGCTTCCTTTTTATAGCGGGAAGTTTTTTAAAATTCATTGTTTTTTTCATTTTTTTCTATCCTATCTACAAAGAGGATGGAGAAATGAGTACACTAGAGTTTGCCGCCTTCTTTGCTCCCTACGCTCTTTCTTTGGTTATAGAGACAATTTTCATGGCCAAAATGCTTAAAAAATTAGATTGATTTTTGACTTCGTCCCCAGTTTAAAATAAACCTGAAAAAAGCTTTTTTAGTATTGCAATAATGGCTTACATTTGCACCGATTTTTAAGACACTATTAGTTGAGTGATATGCTGCAAAAATTTTTGATTAAAAAGAGTACGTTTTTATTGCTTTTGATTTCTTTTGTATCTGTTGCTCAGCATCATGATGCCCAGGAAGCTGAGCAGAACGCTTCTACACATGAGCTTACTGAGATGAGCTTTAGAGAAAAAATAAAGGCAGATATTGATCACCACATCAAAGATTCTCATTCATTTACTTTTTTCTCTGATTCAGAAACGAACATACACTACGGTTTTTCTTTACCTGTGATTTTATGGGATAATGGGTTACAATTCTTTTCTTCTTCAAAATTTCATCATGGTGAGACGGTTGCAGAGAGTAATGGAAACTATTACAAACTGTACCACAGTAAAATTTATAAGACTGATGCTGCTGGCACAATAGATTATGATGCAGAACATCATGTATCAAAT
>JASFYU010000083.1:0-14726 GCA_045046905.1 Flavobacteriaceae bacterium
GAACCCTTTTTGGTAGATGCCATTTCCTATACCGAGGCCGAAAGTAGAATTACCCAAGAAATGTCGGTCTATTTGAGTGATAGTGAAGAAATTAAGATTACGAATATTAAAGTAGCGAATTATGCTGAAATACATCCGTTTGAGAATTCTGACAGATGGTTTAAATCTCGGGTGTCTTTAATCGCTTTTGATGAGGAAAGTGGTAAAGAGCGTAAAACAAATCTATATCTATTGGTACAGGCCAATGATGTAAAGGAAGCTTATGAGAATACCGTAGGCGTGATGAAAGATACCATGGGTGAATACACCATACCTGCTATTTCAGAATCTCCTATTATGGATGTATTTCCTTATTTCTCTGGTGACGAAGACGACATAGAACATTTGAAAAAGTTTATCACCCTAAAAGATTCTGTACCCGTAAATAACAGTATGGATGAAGAGCTAGAGCTAGCCGATGCTCTTTCAGGCGAAGAAGAGTAACTCATTTTGTGATTTAAAATTTCGATTGACAATAAAAACTTTCTTGAAACCGACTATCCCCGAAGCAAGCCCCTCCAAAGGCGGGCAGGCATAGGGGTATTTCGGCGGTTTTATTTTGGTCTTAGGGCCAGAAACCAAAATTTGGTATTTTACCTCAGCCTGAACTGCGAATAGGCAGTTCAGACCTCTGCTTGGGAGAGATAAATCGGAAAGCTCAAGGCAGATTCTAGAGGAATCTTTTTAGTAAACTACCTCGAGGCATTAAAAGGAACAGATTTTAACATTTCGATGCCGGCATAGGCAGGTTAAACCCACAGGTGGGAATAAACATGAAACATTGATTATCAATATAATAATATGATTTTAGGCCTTAAAAAACAAGCTTTATTCGTATGCTCTTTTATTGCAAGAGACATTTGCCCTGAATAGGAAAGTCTTTAATTACCCAGCCTGCCAAAAAAATAGTATATTCGTATACACACTATCCGCTTTATTCTAAATCGTTTCTATTTTTTATGTTTAAGACTATAGACCGTTTGATGCAATTCATCAAATATGCAGGATTGAGTGCCAGAAAGTTCGACCTATCTATCGGAGCCAGTAACGGGTATACTTTACGTATGCAAAAAAACAAGGCCTCTGTTGGCAGTGATGTCATTGAAAATATACTAAAGACCTACCCCCAACTCAATGTGGTGTGGCTCATTACTGGGCAGGGTGAAATGCTAAAAACCGAAGACGGTTTAATTTTAGACTTCGATAATTTGCCCAAAACAAAACAAAGCAACATAGAGAAAATCATTGAACGAAAAATAAAAGAACAGCAAGAAAAGGAACTAAAGCGCCTTTTAAAAGAAGTTACCCAGGAATTAGAACGTAGCATAAAAAATTAAACAGAAAGGTTAAAGCTCTTGTTTTTAGCCATTTTGTAAGCTACTTATGAGTAACTCAAATCGAAACCTAAGGAATGTATATGAAAGCTGTTCGCCTTTTAAAGCCTAGCATTGATTTCTTTCTCCCAGAACAATAATTCACGGTATTCAATTCAAAGGGTCTAGCAATATTTCTTTTTTGATTTATTTTCTTAAAACTTAAAGCGTTAATTTATATTGTACAGGCCTTGTTAGTAGAATTAAAAAAGGCCCCACCAAACTACGGGCTGCATAGTATTACTACATTCAAAATTATCTACCCCTATTAGTTTGATTTTTCTACATGCACCATAACTGACAGCACGTAAACTACCTCGGTGCAAGCCTGCCTTTGCCGTCAGGCAGGGTAAACCCACTGGCGAGAATAAAATAAAGGGTAATTATAGAGAGTAACACCTTTACAAAAGGGTATAATCATACAAACCTCATTACAGCGCACAAAAAAACACCAACATCTATAAATCCATGATTCTAGGTATTGATCCTTATGTATCTTTGTCACTACCCTAGCGACAAAACATTGTACAATGCCATACATCTTAACTATTAAATGAAGAAAATAACCTACACAATTGAAGAGCTTCGCGAAACCGCCGAACAAATCATCACTAGCGCTAAATCCAAAATAGTATGCTTCTATGGTGAAATGGGTGCAGGAAAAACCACTTTGATAAAGGCCATTGTACAAGAGTTGGGCGTAACCGATACTGCCAACAGTCCCACTTTTGGTATTGTCAACGAATACTATTTTGAAAATGGAGAATTATTGGGGTACCATTTTGATTTTTACCGATTACGCACTGAAGTCGAGGCTTTGGATCTAGGACTTGAAGAGTATCTAAACCAAGATGTATGGATGTTTATAGAATGGCCCGAAAAAATTAAATCGTATCTCACCGAAGACAATACCAATATCTATATTAAGAGTATTGATCAGCGTACTCGAGAAATTACGATATCGAAACCATAAATTTATCTGAATGATATTTTGGCGATTTAGCAGCTAACGCTACACCATATTATGTGACATATGGTCGTTTTATTCTACGAGAAGCGCTATCATATCGCACTAGCTATATTTTTATTGTATTTTTTTCGATGAAACGGATAATTTTCGATGAAATTTACATTTTCATCGTTAAAGTGTCTAGTTTTATCGACGTATTGTAGCTCACTAGCGGATTTTTTCCTACATTAGCAGTATGTATTTATCATATTTCTAACTAAAAACCCTCATTACAATGAACACTAAAAAAATTATTTTTGCCGTATTGGCCAGTGCTACACTATTAGCAGCTTCTTGTTCTCCAAATACGACTACGGAGGATGACCAACTGTATGAGCAAGGGATTGATCGAAAAAAAATGGTTAGAAGAGGTTAAATCAATCTTTATACCCAGAATTAAAAAAAGAGGGGTTTTTGCCGCTCTTTTTTTAATTTAAAGCAATAAATCCGCTAAAAAATTGTTATAAAATCGAATTATGGCAATAGCAGCGGAAACTCAGAACATAGTAAGAGTTAGAAAAAAATTGATTATCGAGGGCTTGATGGCCTTGGTTATTTCTATTACGCCGGTTGTTTTTTATTTCTACGAATATTTGCCGAAAAATCCTGATGAAACTTGGAATATTCTTGGCATTGTCATTACAAATTTCGGTTTTCCCGATGTTAGCACATTGGTTTGGTATGTTCTCAGCAAAACCGTCCCTCTATATCTGATGATTTTTTGGTTTCTCACATGTAAACATTGGTGGTATCATGCAATTATTATTCCTATAGCAATGTATGCTTTTCAATTAATTACATTATTTACCTCAAGTGAAACCGCAAAGTTGGATAAAGAGGAGTTAATGTGGTTATTACCAGTTTGTATGGCTGTCATACCTTTTGTCTATTTTGTAAGGGTTAAGTTATTCGACAAACATGTAAATGGTATTGACCTAGAAGCCATGGAGGCCGAACTAAAACAACTAAAAGCAAAGCGAGGCATTTCTGAAATAGAAGAACCTTCTAATGACAAAGAACAACCTGAGAATCAAGAAACAAAGGAATACCAAAGCTTTTCCGAAGTCTTAGACGAGAAGTTATCTACCCAAAACCTAGAGTTTCAATTTAAGCGATTTCAGCACAGCCTTAAGAATTGGCTGCATCTTAAATTTTAACATCGACTATGCGCCGCTACCAAGGCCCTACTCGCCCTGAGATATGTGCCAGAGGCGACAATTTGTAATGACTCATCATTTTTGACTTTCTGAACACCTCATAAGTAATTCATTAAAATGTCGTAATTTTACGATTAGTGGCTGTTTTAAATAAGGTGTATATTTTAAAGCAGCTACGTAATCGCAAATTGTTCGGTTAGCTGTAGATTATTATGAATCAACCTTCCTCTCCTTTTAGCAAACAACAATTGCTTCCCCAAGAAGAAACCCTTGAAATTATCAGACAAAAAGGAGAACTCATTATTGGCCTTCCTAAAGAAAATCAATTTCAAGAGAAACGTATCTGTCTTACTCCTGATGCCGTCAATGCGATTATCGCGAATGGGCATCGCATATTGGTAGAAGCTGGGGCCGGAGAAGGCTCTCATTACTCAGATTCTGATTATACCGAAGCCGGGGCGGAAATTACACGAGATACAAAAAAGGTTTTCTCCTGTCCCTTGCTATTAAAGGTAGAGCCCCCTACCCTTTCTGAAATAAGATTGATGAATCCGCAGGCTACTATTATTTCTGCCCTGCAAATTAAAACACAATCTAAAAGTTATTTTAAGGAATTAGCAAAAAAACGAATCACGGCCATTGCTTTTGAATACATACGTGATGATGATGGAAAATACCCCGCTGTGCGGTCTTTAAGTGAAATCGCAGGTATTTCATCTGTTCTGATCGCTTCTGAAATCATGGCCGCTACAAATAAGGGAAATGGTCTCATGTTCGGCAATATTAGCGGAGTGCCTCCTGTCGAGGTGGTGATTATCGGGGCGGGAACTGTTGGTGAATTTGCTGCCCGATCCGCTATTGGACTAGGTGCAAATGTGAAGGTCTTTGATAATTCAATAACGAAATTACGAAACATTCAAACCAATCTTAAACAAACAATATACACCTCTACTATTCAGCCCAAAAATTTATTAAAAGCCCTGAAACGCTGTGATGTGGCCATAGGAGCAACGCGAGGAAAAGACCGATCACCGGTTGTAGTCTCCACTACCATGGTAGAGAATATGAAAAAAGGGGCCGTAATCATCGATGTGAGCATCGACACTGGTGGATGCTTTGAAACCAGTGAAGTTACCTCTCATACAAAACCCACTATCGAGAAATACGGAGTTATACATTATGCGGTTCCTAACATACCCTCTCGCTACCCTAAGACAGCAACAATCTCAATAAGTAACATTTTTACACCCTATCTCCTGAAAATAGGCGAAGATGGCGGACTTGAAAATTCGCTGCATTTCGACAAAGGACTTCGTAACGGACTTTATATGTACCACGGTATATTGACCAGTAAATCTGTAGGAGAGTGGTTCGACCTTCAATATAGTGATATCAATTTCCTTATTTTTTGACGAAAAAACATCAGCTTCAAGAATGAAATTACTAAAATAAGGACATGAGACAGCAGTATACAAGATTACCTAACTCAAAACAATTAACCCCTAATTATCAACAGACAACATGGCATTTATAAAACGATTGGGCTTCTATTTGGTCGGACTATCCATTGGGCTAGTGTTCCTTGCTTTTTTCTTAAAAAAAAAATCAGAGCAAACCGGAATGGAGTTTTGCTATTTCCCCAATTGTAGAACCCTAAAAAATATACGCTCAAAACCCATTAGCTATTCTGATGAAATACAGCTACAAATACAAAATATGCAGCTTGACTCGACTGATATTGCTTATTTTTTGAATGATGGCGATGTAGACTTTAAAAAAAGCGATACTAAATCAGAACCGTGTAATACCTACTTTATCGAAGCAGAGGTAAAGGGTAGAGAAGCCGTTTTAAAAATAAGAAACTGCGAAAATGAAGCGGTACTCGAAACTATTACTTTTTCCGAATAATCTACAAGAGCCATCTCTTAAAACAAGATATTAATCTTGTAAATCGCCTAACCTTAAATCTTTCGCCGTTTGCGTTCTTTTTTCAATAAGGCAAGCTCACGCGTGGTCTGCCCAGCTACCGAAGTATTTTCTTCAGCCCTTCGAATCAGGTAGGGCATGACATCACGAACAGGGCCAAAAGGTAAATATTTGGCCACATTATATCCGCGAAGAGCCAAATTAAAAGAAATATGGTCACTCATACCATATAATTGTCCGAACCAAACCCTCGAATCTGATTTGAGAATTTCCTTGTCCTTCATAAGCTCCATCAAGCGAAAACAGCTATTTTCATTATGGGTGCCTGCAAAAAGGGAAATGATATTCAGATGATCCAACATATAGGCGACAGCACTATCAAAATTAGAATCGGTAGCTTTTTTAGAGGCACAAATAGGTGTAGCATACCCTCTTTCCTCAGCTCTTTCGTTTTCCTTTTCCATATAGGCCCCACGTACAGCTTTTATACCAATTTTAAATCCTTCTTTTTTTGCTTTCTCGTGAAGTTTTTTTAGATAATTCAATCGATCCCATCGATACATTTGTACCGTATTAAAAACAACAGCCTTTTGTTTGTTATACTTTTGCATCATCTGCTCGACCAAGGTATCGGCTGCGTCTTGCATCCAGCTTTCTTCCGCATCTATCAAGAGACACACATCTAAGTCATAGGCCTTTTTACAGGTCTTGTCAAAACGGGCCACTACCCTATTCCATTCTTCCTGTTCAGAGGCCGTCAAGGATTTTCCTTCCCCTATTTTTTGAAAAAGAAAAAAACGACCATATCCTGTAGGTTTAAAAACGGCAAAAGGAATAGCGTTCTTTTCTTTTACAAAATCCAATACCTTCAATATCATACCGAGGGCATAATCTAACGGATCCTCTCCATCTTTTCCCTCAACGGAGTAATCAAGCACCGAGCAAACTCCCTTTTCCCACATTTTATCTACTACAGGCATACAATCTACCTCATTTATACCACCGCAAAAATGGTCGAATACCGTAGCGCGAATCAATCTTTCAACAGGAAGGTGTGCCTTGATCGCAAAATTGGTCATCGCCGTACCAATCCGCACCAAGGGTTCATTGGCAATCATTTTGAACAAAAAATAGGCTCTTTCTAGTTCAGAGTCAGTTTTCAGGGCAAATGCCGTAGCCGTATCCTCAAAAATTCGGTCCATTTATATTAAAATATTACAGTTTCAAATATAAAGACACTAATTCTATTCTTTTGATAAAATTTGCCTTTATTTTGTGCCTATAATTGATATGGCTCCAGCTTTTTGTCAATGGACAAAATTAGGTTGGGGAGCAACAAAACCTATAATTTCATATGAAGTCTATTACTACTTCTTCCTCTGCGGTACATTTTAATCAAAAAGCTTATAATGCCTTAAGTAAATATTTGAAATCAAAGGCATATTCCAAAATCTTTGTTCTGGTCGATGAAAACACCAGACTGCATTGCCTTCCCTTATTTTTAAAAAATACAGAAGAAGAAGTATCCGCTTTTGAAATTATCGAAATTAGCTCGGGTGAAATTCATAAAAACATTGATACTTGTACCCAAGTTTGGCAATTTTTATCAGATAAGGATGCCGACCGCAAAAGCTTGATGATTAATTTGGGCGGTGGCGTAGTGACCGATCTGGGAGGGTTTGTCGCTTCTACATTTAAACGAGGAATAGACTTTATCAATATACCTACTACCCTATTAGCAATGGTAGATGCATCTGTAGGCGGAAAAACAGGCGTAGACCTAGGGGCCTTGAAAAATCAGATTGGCATCATCAACCAGCCTGAAATGGTTCTTGTAGTTCCTCATTTCTTAAAAACGCTCGATGATAGACAATTGAATAGTGGCTTTGCCGAAATATTAAAACATGGCCTTATTCAAAGTAGGTCCTATTGGAAAACCGCAAAAATAGTTACTGATTATACCGCACTGAACGATCTTATCTATGAATCTGTGCTTATCAAAAATAAGGTTGTGCTTCAGGACCCTACTGAGCAGGGTTTGCGAAAAATATTGAATTATGGTCATACCTTAGGCCATGCCATAGAATCTTACTTTTTGGAAAGTGAGAAGCATCAAACCCTATTACATGGTGAAGCCATTGCCGTTGGAATGATTCTAGAGGCCTACTTATCACATCAGTTGACGGGCATGCCTGAATCGGAATTACAAGATATTACAAGAACCTTCCTCGGTCGTTATAAGAAAGTAGCCTTTGCCGAAGAGGATATTAAGAATATTCTGTCGCTTTTAAAATTCGATAAGAAAAATTCTCACGGGAACATTAATTTTGTTTTGCTCCAGAGCATCGGTACTCCCAAAATCGACGTTAAAATTCCTGATAATTTATTCGCCAAAGCTTTTTTATACTACAAAGATTACTAGGTTCGCCTACTACAATTGCGGTTTGACAACTCTTTGAAAACACCAAAGAGAAAAATGTATAGCTTAGATCTGAATTAATAACCTAACCTAAACCGCCTTATCAAGTTACGTAAAGTATTGGATTACAAAAAGTTATACCATACATTGGCCGTTTTATTAATAGAGACCTATCCAAATGGTTACAGAGACGAAGATATAATCACCTTCAAAAATGTTCAAGGTGACTTAATCGAAACTGTTGAACTGAAAATCCCTGATATTCTTTATCTGATGAAAATAAGTAAAAGCCTCGCTGATTTCATCTCTAATTTTGAGGATAAGATTGAGAAAGAACTTGACCTAAAACTTAGTCCAATTCCAATGCTGGAGGAAGACAATTCAAATGGTATTGAACTTGAATTGAACAGTGAAGAGGAAATGGAAGAAGATATGGCTTTGGGAAGAATCTGTAAATGATAAACTTAAAAATCGCGTATTTCTTACTATCCATCAAGAAACTATTTGGCGTAGGACGAATATTGGCCTATATGCCCATTTTAAATGATCGACTACCGGAGTAGCGTGACAACCTATTGTCATTGTCCCAGATACGCACTTTCCAAAAATACGTTTCGCCTTCTTTTAAAAGACCTCCCTTATGTTTAACATTTGAAGATGTATTGTCCTTTACCTGACCGCTATCCCATAGATTTCCATTATTGTTGTCAATGATTTCTTTTGAAGTTGCTACTAATATTTGATATGCAGATTGAAGGACAGCTCTTTTAGAAATTACCCAACTATATTCGGGCTTTCTGCTCAATATTTTTACTTCTTGAGAGCTTCTAATCCATGCAACCATTAAATTTGTTGGCCCATTTGAATAATGGTCGCTATTCTTATCGATAAGTTCATCGCATTTATTTCTAAATGATTTTAGTTTATCAAGATATGCCGGATCAGCTACTAGATTAATTATTTCTTGTGGATCTTCTTTTAGATTATAAAGTTCCTCAAAGGACTTATCATTAACATATCTAAAATACTTCCAATCTTTAGTGCGTACACCTTCACTTGGTGGTATGTTCTTAAATTCCCAGATATGTTCGATTAAGACCGTGTCTCTGGTCAAGCTTTTTGTTTGTTTCCTAACTATTGGCATAAGGCTTTTACCATGCCAAGTCTCAGGTTGTAGTAGCCCGGCCAAATCCAATATGGTGGATGGCACATCAATATTCAATGCCATTTCTTTGCTATCTTGATGCTTGTTTACGCGGGGGTCATAAACAATTAAAGGCACCCTAATTGAATTATCATAGAGCAACCATTTGCCCGCCAATTGTCTTTCTCCCATGAAATACCCATTATCTCCCATAAGAATGATGACCGTATTCTTATCAAGTCCCTTTTTCTTGAGCCGATCACGGATCTTGGTAATTTCCCTGTCAATACCAGAAATCATACGGTAGTACCCTTTAACACTATGTTGGTATTTTTCGGGAGTGTCGTAACGCCATCTCCAACGCAAACGATTAAAGCCTTCTTTTACAAATTTTGGTAGTTGCTCAAAATATTCCTCGTCTCTTAATTCAGGTCTCGGCATAGTCATGCCTTGCAGTAATGTATCGGACTCCTTTTGCCAAAAATATTGATCTTTTGCCCCGTCATGAGCATGGGGAGCGCTAAAGCTCAGTGAAAGGCAAAAAGGTTTCGCTGTATCTACTCCATCAATAAAATCAAGTGCTTTCTGTCCTGTATATCGGGTTAAATGAACGGTATCCTTGCCAAGAGTTTTGTAATAGTATCCGCGCCGATCCTTATAGGCATTGTTACGATCATATGATTCATATAGGTCAAATAGTTTTTCTAGATGACCATATCGCACCCCGTATTTACCATAAAACCCAGTAGTATACCCATTTTCTCTTAAAATCGTAGGATAAGAATTTTCCATATACGACGACCGAATATTGCCCGTCTGAAAATTGTAACTATGGGTCCGTTCGTAAAGCCCGGTAAGAATACTCGCCCTACTGGCAGCACATATAGGGGTGGTAACCATGGCATTTTTAAAGTAGGTGCCATACTTCGCCAACGCATCCATCTCGGGAGTAGAAATTAATTCGTTGCCCGCATAACCCAAGGCATCAAAACGCTGATCATCTGTAAGGATAAAAATTATATTAGGCCTTTGATCCTGTGCCCATATCACATTTAAAAACAAATACCCAACGATAACAATCAATTTAATCGAATATTTGACGTAACGCATTGGTTTATTTTTTTATCAATATCAATTTAATGGTTCGGCTAAACTAATTTATATTTATTTTATCAATCAGCGGTGGTTTTCAACTACTCTAAGTTTGAGCCTCGCCGTATATAAGCAGTATCATAACCAGCCTTGGAGAACACTTTTTTTCCAAAGTAAAGGCATTGGTGAACAATTGTACATCATTCATAAAACACCACGCGTAAGTGGTCTTTGGCCCGTTAAAAGAGATGCCCAAAAGCCTTATTTAAACATAAGCTTACTTCGCCCAATAGATCTATACAGCTTATTAAAAGGGTGGTGAATTAGCAAAGCGAGGATCAGAAGTTCTCAAATTCTACCAGTTATAAAAAATCTCAAAGAACAAATGCCCTTTTGGGATTCCTATATTATGTATGAACTCATTTAAATTTTTAAAGTTTAAACCTGTGTTCAATTTCGAAAATCATATTTCATTAAATATGGTATGCATAAGACGTTTCTTATCATTAATACTCTCTTCCAAAGAAATCATTGTCTCGGTTCTGCTTATACCATCAATATCGTCAATCTTAAAGATTATATTTTTTGCATGATTGGTATCCTTTGCACGAATTTTGCAAAAAATATTAAACTTACCTGTGGTTATATGGGCAACGGTCACATTTGGAATTTGCTCCAAACGTTCCAATACAAATTTGGTCTGATGTGTCTTTTCTAAAAATATACCAATGTATGCGATGAAGGCATATCCTAATTTCACATAGTCCAGAGTAAGTGAAGAACCTCTTATGATACCCGCATCCTCCATTTTTTTTACCCTTACATGAACCGTTCCTGCAGAGATTAAAAGCTTTTTAGCTATATCTGTAAAAGGTGTTCTAGTATTATCTATTAACAAATCGAGAATTTGATGATCAATTTCATCTAATTTTACTTTGGTCATTTTAATGATATTTTAAGCAAAAGTAAAAAATTAAGAGATTAAATTCAATAAAACTTGCCTTTTTTTAACAAAAATGTAATTATTACAAGTGTTTTTGATATATAACTCCAAAATCAAGAACTTACATCTTTCCAAAAAGATTGCTTTTTCAAATCTTTCAAACTACTGCTGTTCAGACAATTAAATACTTTATGCCCGAAATATGGCCGTAAATCACCTGTTTTCTTGATTTTCGGTATAAAATTGATTTCCCCTTCGCCTAACTCTTCTGCATAAAGTAGTCCAAAGTCAGATTTCGCCTCCGAGGATATATTGATGACCTCAGCGTTCTTTACCACGATATCAAAAAACAGTGTATTGTTTTCAGGAACATCGAAATACTCAGATTGCTCATAGGTCGAAACACCATCTTTGGCAATGGTATCGACCGCCGTAAGGATTGCATAGAAAACATATTCTCGGGTACGCTCTCTTTGGTAGTCCTCGTGATAATGCCCGGCTTCAAACAGAACGGTAGGCGTATTCAGCATCTGAAAAGCATCACCCACGCAATTGGCATTAAAAGAATCATCATACCTACCAACCTGGCCAGGAATAAGGCGCTGTAACACCTTGTTCATTGCTACAATGAGCTGCATACTCAAAGCTCGGGTCGCCGAAATAGTGCGTTCTTCATCATGTGCGGGCGCCAAAAAAGATAGGGTAGCAGGTTTCGAAGTACTTCCGACATTAAATATGGTACGTTGATCATGTAAATTGAAACAATAATCGGGTCTGAAACCATCATATACCTCCTTTAATATTTGACTCTCAGGTTGACTCCTCTCCTGTGCATCTCTATTTAAATCAATATTGTTCGCATTGGCCCTAGTATATCTCTCAGCACCATCTGGATTCAACATAGGAACAATTTTAATTGTGCAATGTGCTACTATGTCTTTTACAGCTTGAGCATTGGAGCCCATAAAATTGATAAAATCTAACACAGCCTTTGTTGTAGTAGATTCATTACCGTGCATTTGAGACCACATTAAGATTCGCGTGGAACCTGAACCCAAGGTGATACTCTGTATGTTTCTATCTTCTACAGAAACGCCAAGAATATCAACTTTAAAATCGGAGGATACTTTTTTTAAATACTCCAATATTTGATCATTAATCAGGTATCGCCCGCTAATTGATTCTTCTTTTATCGCTAGGTATCCAGCTCGAGATAATATCATATTCAGTTATTAAAATATAAGACAAAAATAACTGCAATATGAATTACAATTGTAACATACTTATTTACATTTGTAACAAACAATCCGATACTTTCCACGCCTTAGGCATACAATTGTAATCAGTCAGAGAGACTATTTTTTGAATTAAACACATATATCTTGATATCAATGATTTACATCAATTTATAAAAACTTATAGATTAACTTTTATAGACAATACACTCATTTACAAGTGTGGTATTTGCCTTGATTATCTTATTTTTGTATAAAATTAATTACAATGGTAAATTCGGAAGATTTTGTAAATCGTTTAAAAAAAATGTTTAATTACTACGGGCTTTCTCCTGCGGTCTTTGCCGATAAGATCAATGTACAACGTTCGAGTATTTCGCATTTACTTTCGGGAAGAAACAAACCTAGTTTAGAATTTGTACTTAAAATAATCAAGCGTTTTCCTGAGGTAAACCTCTACTGGCTACTCAATGGAGAAGGTGAATTTCCTTCGAACAAAACAGATACACCTACTCCAATATCACCAATATCGTTTAAAAAGGAAAAACCAATTACGCAAAACAGAACGACAGAAAAAATCATTGAAAAAATCATAATTTTGTACACCGACGGAAGCTTTCAGGCCTATAAAGACCCCCCAGAAGGTTCTTAGCTAAATAATGTACAATTTCGATTCGCATATACGTTTGAATTTCTTTATTTTGCCAACACTATGAAGAAACTATTCACCTTTCTATTATTACTTTTGTTCATTACCTCCTGTTATCAACCACAACGTGACTGCCAGACCTTTAAAAACGGGACCTTTACTTTTACCTCGCTTATCGAGGGAAAAGAAACAACAACAACTTTTATTCGTAAAGACGCTATTGAAATTGATTATTTCGAAAAAAAGATAGACACCTCTTCGATACGATGGATCAATGATTGCGAGTACATTATAAGAAAAATGAACCCCACCAACAAGGCAGAGGAAAAATCTATTCATATCAAAATATTGTCTACAACTGATGATTCGTATACATTCGAATACAGCCTTGTGGGCAATAGCCAGAAATCTAGAGGAACCGCCATTAAAATTAAATAAACATGTTTGAAATATTTTCAAGTCCTGATGCTTGGGTAGCCTTGTTAACCCTTACATTTTTAGAAATTATATTAGGAATCGACAACATCATATTTATTTCGATCGCTGCCGGTAAATTAGAAGAGAACCATCGTAAAAAAGCGACCAATTTGGGACTGATATTAGCAATGGCAATGCGTATCATATTATTATTCGGTATCACCCTTTTAACTTCGATGAAAAAACCTTTTTGGGTCATTAACGAATCATGGGTAAGCGGCGGAATAAGCTGGCAAGGGCTGATTTTATTTGGCGGCGGCTTATTTCTACTCTACAAAAGCACCCGAGAGATCCATGAGAAAATCGAAGATAAGGGCCATGACGAAAGAGAAGTAAAAAAAGCACGCTCAACCTCACTCACCAATGCTATTGTACAGATCACCGTAATCAATATTGTTTTTTCATTCGATTCGATCTTAACAGCCATCGGAATGACCAACGGTATTTCGCCTAACCCCAATGACGCCCTAATCCTAATGGTTGTAGCCGTAGTAATTTCTGTTATTATTATGATGCTGTTCGCTAATCCTGTCGGTGAGTTTGTAAACAAACATCCGTCGATTCAAGTATTGGGACTATCATTTTTGATTTTGATTGGTTTTATGCTTATTGCAGAAGCTGCGCACATTTCGCATTTGATCGTATTCGGAAACGAGGTGGGCACCATACCAAAAGGCTACCTCTACTTTACCATTACATTCTCATTGATGGTCGAGTTCTTTGATATGCGTATGAAAAAAAACAAAGGCACTAAAGAGCAGACCCCCTCAGCAGATGAATAATCGTCATTGCCACGGTTTGCGTAACTCAATACAGTAAAACTACCTCGGGGCAGGCCTGCCGGCATAGGTAGGTTAAACCCACTGGCGAGAATAAAGCAATCACCAATGGCTATAATTCGTTGCTTCGGAATCTCCTCATCGAAAATTCTTGCGCAATTGCAAACGTCAGTTATAAATGTAAAAATCACATCGATTTTCCCGCAACAAAATCATAACCTTGATGAAAGAAAAACAGCATGTGCTCTCTGAGGTAAATCTGATTATGATGTGTTATAACCTTAAAACCTGAGTTCGACCTAAAATTTGTTTACAGATTAGGTGCTCTTTTATTCAATTCGAAGCTGAATTTTAGAAAGACTAAGGGGTTAATTTGATAAAATTAGGCGAGAAGTGGAAAAAAATCATCAAATCCGAAGGAAATACAGATAAAAGGCAATCTTATCATATAAAATTTTTGAAATATCCAGATATTCCTTCAAAT
>JASFYU010000084.1:0-7993 GCA_045046905.1 Flavobacteriaceae bacterium
TTGTACGAATCTGAAAAACGGGTCGCTACCCTATCAAAATATTTTGCAGGGCTTGCTACATTGATTTCGTGTTTGGGCTTATTCGGACTTGCGATTTTTACCGCAGAAAGAAGACGAAAAGAGATCAGTATACGAAAAGTATTGGGCCAAAGTGCCGCCCAAGTAGCGGTAATGCTCTCAGGGGAGTTTGCCAAATTGGTCTTGATATCCGTGCTGATCGCATTGCCAATTGCCTATATATTAGCGAACAATTGGCTCTCGGGCTTTGCATATCGCATTCCGCTGCAACTTTGGTATTTCTTGGGGGCCGGCCTGTTGGCATTGTTGGTCGCCATGCTGACTGTTGGTTCACAGGCGATAAATGCAGCGAATAAAAGCCCTATTGATGGGTTGAGGGAAGAATGATTTAATTGACAATGATCAAAACAATGAACAGTTGTCAGTAGGAAATAAAATATCAACGAGCAACTATCAATAAGCAATAAAAAAGTAAACAGTAAGAAGTAATCAGTAGGTAGTGAATATGGGGCCTCCCCTTTTTTTAAGGGGAGGTGCCGAAGGCGGAGGGGTCTGGTTAATGAAAAAACAGAAACATGTATTAGTGCTGTAAACAGTAAACAAGTTGTCAGCAGGAAGAAGATTTATACGATAAACCAACAACGAACAACGAACAACAAATCTCTGTACTCAATACTAAAATTGAAACCATGCTAAAACAGAACCTTTTACTATTCTTTCGGAACATCAAAAAACACAAAAGCACTTTTTTGATCAATGCGATCGGTATGTCAATAGGTCTTGCTTGTACCCTTTTAATAAGCATTTGGGTATTGGATGAACTGAGCATTGACGGTTTTCATCAAAAAGGAGATCGACTGGTTCAGATATTACAAAACCTGCCTACACCAAACGGTATTGAAACCGATGAGGCTACCCAAGGCCCCTTGGCCGAAGCACTTGTAAATGAGTTTCCTGAAGTGGAACAAACGGTTTCCGTATTGGACAATTCATGGTTCGAAGGAGAGAAGTTTTTAGTATCCGATGGTGGCGACCAATTCTTTAGTGCTAATAATCAATTTGCCAGTAAAGACTATTTTTCTATTTTTTCGTATCCCTTGCTGCACGGTAGTCCCGATCAGGCACTTGTAAGCTCCGATGGGGTCGTAATTTCGGAAGAAATGGCCATAAAATTGTTCCAAACTACAGATGCGATGGGCCGAACGTTAGAATGGATCCATGATGAATACGGCGGTACCTATACGGTTTCAGGAGTTTTTAAAGCGCTCCCTAATACCTCGACCGCACAATTCGATGCAGTTTTCAATATGGCCATTTTTATTGCACAGAATGAAGATTTAAAGGAGTGGAACAATAGCGATTTGAAGACCTATGCCGTTTTAAGACACAATACTTCACTAGCTGCTTTCAATGCCAAAATCAAAGGTTTTCTGAAGACCAAGAGCGGCCATTTTCCCCAAACTTATTTTGCACAGGTATATGGTGCGCGTTATTTGCACGGCAATTATGAAAACGGAACTGTTTCTGGAGGTAGAATACAGTATGTTCGATTATTCTCCATCATCGCACTTCTGATATTGATTATTGCCTGTGTCAATTTCGTCAATATGGCTACCGCGAAGGCTTCCACCCGTATAAAAGAAATTGGGGTGAAGAAATCGGTTGGGGCAAAACGAAAAAGTCTAATGGTTCAGTTTACGATTGAATCAATTGTGATTGCCACTATATCAATGACATTTGCCTTAATAATCGTAATATTATTATTACCGCAATTCAACACTATTTCTGGGAAAGAGTTGACCTTGAACTTCAATGCTAATCTTGTATTCGGCATACTTTTGATTACTTTGGTTACAGGAGTCATTGCAGGAATATATCCTGCTTTATATTTATCAGGTCTCTCCGTACTGAACGGGTTAAAGGGGAAATTGGCCAAAAATGTTGGCGGACATTTTGTTAGAAAAAGCTTGGTGATTTTTCAATTTATGACTTCGGTGGTTCTGATCGTATCGGTTTTTATAGTATACAAGCAGATGGATTTTATTCAGAACAAAAATCTGGGCTTTGACAAAGAACATATTATTTGGTTTTCATTGGGAGTTATGGAGGCCAATATGAAAGGGGCCGATGGTTCTGACGGAATGAGTGTAGAACAAATAGAAACTTTCTTACAAACGCTCAAGGCCACTCCCGGTGTGGTGAACGCCTCAAATTTTAGGCATACCATGATGGCCGATTTCGGGACAACTACCGGAGTCGATTGGCCCGGTAAAGATGCCGAGCAAAATGTACTATTTGCACAAATATCAGGAGGTTATGATTTTATCGAGACCATGCAGATACAACTTAAAGAAGGGCGTTTGTTCTCAAGGGAATTCAAGACCGATAACGAAAAGATTATTTTTAATGAAGCGGGCATAACACAGATGGGCATGAAAAATCCTATCGGAAAAGTTATTTCACTTTGGGGCGAGAATCGTGAAATTATTGGGGTGGTCAAAGATTTTCATGTAGATAAAATGTACAATAAAGTACTGCCTGTTTTTATGAAACTCGATAATAACAATTTCGCCTCCAATATTATGGTACGGATGGAGCCGGGTAATGAAACAGCTACCATAGAACGCATAAAAAATACGTATCAAGACTATTTTATTAAAAGGATGCCCTTTGACTTTCAGTTTTTGGACGAAAACTTTCAGGCTTTATATAAATCGGAAAAACGGGTCGCTATCCTTTCAAAATATTTTGCCGGGCTTGCGATATTAATTTCGTGTTTAGGATTGTTTGGACTAGCCATTTTTACTGCCGAACGAAGACGAAAAGAGATCAGTATCCGAAAAGTATTAGGGCAGAGTGCCGCCCAAGTAATGGTAATGCTCTCGGGAGAGTTTGCTAAACTAGTCTTGATATCGGTACTAATCGCATTGCCCATTGCCTATATATTAGCAAACAATTGGCTCTCGGATTTTGCATATCATATTACATTACAACTTTGGTATTTTCTAGGAGTCGGTGTCATAACATTGTTGGTCGCCATGCTGACAGTTGGGTCACAGGCTATAAATGCAGCAAATAAAAACCCTGTAGATGGGTTGAGAGAAGAATGATTTAATTGACAATAAAAAAGTAAAAAGTAAAAAGTAAAAAGTAAACAGTGAACAGTAAACAGTAAACAATTAACACTAATCAGGGAAGTACGCAATACACAGTAAACAATTATCAATGAACAATAAACAGTTATCAATGAACAATTGAACGTTTTTGCGAGGCACGAGGCAAACTGTTTGTTAGAAACAATCAGGCCTGAACAATAAATCAATGTGTATGTTTGAATCTGCCTGCAGTAGGTAGGTGCAACAATGAAAGGTAGCTGGTTCCTATGTAGGAATAACAGACAACTATCAACCAACAACTAAAAAAAGAATGAACCCCAAACCAGTTCCCTCTCCTTCGGAGGGGGCTAGGGGGTGGGCAAAATTAAAAGCATGCTAATAAATTATTTAAAAGTAGCCTTCCGGAATATTTTTAGGCACAAATTATTTTCACTGATTAATATTTTTGGCCTGTCGATAAGTATGGCCACATGTTTATTGATTATTCTGCTGATTTATGGGCAAAAGAAGGCCGACAATTTTCACTCCAAAGGAGACCGTATTGTGCGTGTTCTAAGCGCTAATGCCTCCGATTTGGCCTTGGCAACCACTCCCCTGCCCTTGGGCAGTGTATTGTTACAAGACTATCCGCATATTGTAGAAAACACGGTTCGTATAAAATCGAGCTTTGTAGGGGGTGATGTGGTTTATAACAATAATCGAATTCCCTTGGCAGGGCGCTATGTAGATGCCAGTTTTTTTGATGTATTTGATTTTAAGATGGTCAACGGAAATTCTAAAACTGCCCTGACTGCCCCTTTTTCTATAGTGATTACTATCGATGCCGCACAAAAGCTATTTGGTGATGAAAACCCTATCGGCAAGTCGGTAAAACTGAATGATAGTGGCCTAAATACAATGGGGATGGCTATTTTGGAAGGCCATAAAGAAAAAATGCTCGGTGATTTTACGGTTACTGGTGTGGTGGACACTAGTTTGCCATCTCATATCCAATTTCAATTTCTGATTCCTATGTCCACCGTTTTGGCCTTGGAAAAACAAGATCAAGTTGAAACAGCTTTTGATAATTGGGAAAAGTATCAAGAGAGCTATCTTTATGTATTGCTCATGAATGGTAAAACGGAAGAGGACCTCAGCCCAATTTTAGAACAGATCTCGAAAACCAAGTATGCCACGATTGAAGATATGAATATAGCCTTCAGCGTTCAAGCCCTTTCGTCGATAGCCTTAGGAAAATGGGTCAACAGCCCCATTAGCCTTCAAATGCCTTTGGAAGTAATTTATTTTCTATCTTTTTTAGGTCTGATCGTACTTTTTTCGGCGGGTTTTAACTATGTGAACCTGTCTTTTGCACGGTCCTTGACAAGGGCAAAGGAGGTGGGTGTCAGAAAGGTAATCGGTGCGGCACGGCGACAGTTGTTTGTGCAGTTTCTTGTCGAGTCTATTTTAGTTTCACTGGTTTCATTGGTCATTGCGGTAGGTATTCTTCAGATTTTGAGTAGGGTCTTTTTAAATCTTTGGATCAATCAATTTATAGTTCTCGACCTTACCCCCGATATTGTATTGTATGCCCTATTTGTTTTATTCAGTATTTTGGTGGGGCTTGTTGCGGGGCTTGTTCCGGCATCTTTTCTTTCCTCTTTCTCTCCGATAAAGACTTTGCGAAGTGCTTCAGGAATACATCTTGGTATTGGTAAACGTATGAATCTGCGTAAATTTTTGGTCATTGTACAGTTCAGTGCTTCATTGTTCTTTATCATCACAACACTTTTGATTTTCTCACAGCTAAACTATCAATTACAGACGAAATACGGTTTTGATCAAAGTGATATAATCAATGTAAAACTCCAAGGGATCGATTATAAAACCTTGTCGAATGAATTCGAACAAAATCCATCGATTCAGAACATATCGGCAAGTTCCTTTGTTCCCGGAACCGGTGGTTATGGTGGCGATATGCAGATTAAAACACTAGAAATGTCAAATGCCGATCTACGTTCAAGTTTTATTGGTGTGGATCAGCATTTTATTCCCAATTTAAAACTACAAATACAGGCTGGGCATAATTTTCCTGAATCCCTTCCAAAAAATGATGAACAATCGATTATTGTTAATGAGGCTGCTGCCCGACTTTTAGGCTACCAAAGACCAAAAGATATTGTTGGGGAAACCATAATGATAGGAGAAGAGGAAAAAGTAGTGCAGGTAATAGGTCTGGTTAAAAACTTTATTTTTGATGTATTGATGGAAGCCGATAAGAATGACCCCTTGCTTATACGGTATTTACCTGATGACTTTAAGTATATGAATGTACGGTATGACTCTAGAGAGAAAGCAGGGGCCGTTATTGGGTATATGGAGCATAGGTGGAAGGCATTGGATCCGATACACTCGTTTAAATATGAGATTTACGAAGATGAGTTAAAGGCGACCAATGCTATTTTTTCAGATGTCACCTATATCTTGGGGTTCATTTCTTTTTTGACTATTTGTATCTCTTGTCTTGGCCTTTTAGGAATGGCTGCTTATAGTGCAGAATCTAAGAAAAGGGAAATCGGTATTCGTAAAGTACACGGCGCAGAGATTAAGAGTATTACACTCTTATTATCGAATGGGTTCCTTAAAATGTTTGCTGTTGCCATAGTGGTTACCGTTCCTATAGCGTATTTACTGAATAGCATTTGGTTAGAAGAGTTTTCATATCATGTAGATTTTAGTGCAGACATTATTTTTTTGGGGATAGGAATTATGCTTCTGCTCGGTTTCGGAACCATTTTATCGCAAACCATACGTGCTGCATCTGCCAAGCCTATTAAAAGTTTACGAACTGAATAATTTCTTGCGAGACCTATCAGGTTTTAAAAACCTGACAGGTCTAAAAGGAGATAAAACAGTATTAACTTAGAACCTGTACCCCAATATAGAAAGGGTATAGAAAGCAAACATAAAATTTGATATAAACGCTAACATATTAATTACTAAAAAAACAATTATGCTTCTACAATTAAAAAACATTTTCAAATGGGTAAATTCAGGAGGGCAACGTATCTTCTTGTTAAAAGACATTAATTTAAGTGTCGAAGAAGGCGAGTTTATCTCGGTTATGGGGCCTTCAGGCTCAGGAAAGTCTACCCTCCTAAATGTCATTGGAATGCTTGATGATTTTGATGAGGGAGAGTATGATTTTTTACATGAATCGGTACACACCTTAAAAGAAAGGCATAAAGCCACCTTATATAAAGAATATATTGGTTTTGTTTTTCAAGCCTATCATTTATTGGATGAACTTACCGTGTATGAAAATCTAGAAATGCCACTTTTATATAAAAAATTAAAATCTTCTGAACGTAAATCAATGGTTGCCGATATGTTGGACCGCTTTAATATCGTGGGTAAAAAAGATTTGTTTCCTGCACAATTAAGTGGCGGGCAACAGCAATTGGTAGGCGTTGCCAGAGCGCTGATTTCTAGCCCAAAATTAATACTTGCCGATGAACCTACTGGTAATCTGAACTCTAAACAGGGTGAGGAAATCATGAAAATTTTTAAACAACTGAATGAGGAAGAGGGCGTGACAATCATTCAAGTAACACATTCAGAGAAGAATGCGGCCTATGGTTCACGTGTTATCAATTTATTGGATGGGAGAAGAATCGATTGATTATTTGAACCTAGGGTACGAGTTATGCTTCCAAAAAAAATAGTTTTTATTTTGGGGCAAGTCCCTACATAGAAGGGTTGAACCCTCAATGAGAGATTGTAATACTTTCGTGATGACCTTGTGAGAACTGCTTTTTAAATTTAAGGAAGAATTAATCTTAAAAAAATATGATATGAAAAATTCAGTTCGCATTGTTCTTTTTTGCTTTTTAATGGGGCCTTACTTCTTGTTTTAAATTTCCGGGACATGGTGGAGGCTCAAATTTCGAGGAAATTGTGGCCGTAGCCAACAAGGGAGATGGCACTGTCTCTTTTTTGAATGCCAAAACCAATGAGTTGATCGATACCATTGACCTTCCTGGTGAGGCTGAACCTATATATGTTGTTTATGTATCGCGTACCGATAAGGTGTATGTTGGTGATCGCGCTTAAAGCCAAGTACATGTGAGTATTCTACGACCAGATGCGCCTGATCAGGTGTATAGTTTTAATGCCCTATCGTATGAGCAAAATAGGAATGACCAATGTGGGCGAGGATCCTCATTTGTTTCATCTGTCGCACAAAGACAAATTGTTCGTGCCCTGTCAAAATACGAATCAGCTATTGACCCTCAATGGATCTAATTTAAATACTTTGGCCGATACCCCTTTAGATGGGGCCCATGACGTTTTTGCTACTTTAGACCAAAAATCGGTATATGTAACTGGATCAGTGTTAGTGCCTTATGCCAAGTGAGGGCTGCCTAATAGTAAATTATCACGACCCGCTACTACTACCAGTCTTCCCATACCTCATAATTGGTTGTCAATGCTCGGGCTACTAAGGTTTTTGTGACCCATTCTGGGGTGAATTCAGATCAAATATCTGTATTTAAAATTGCCCGTAATAAGAGTCTAAGCGAGAAAGCAGTAATCGTTACGGGTACCAATCCCTTTGGTCTCGCATACAATCGCAGGTAGTATTGAATTATTTATTGGTTTTATGGAATTATATTGAATCTCTCGTTGAGAGATTCAATATTTGGTATCTGCCCATTTAAGAGCGGCTTTCCTTGTATCTTAGGGTAGCGGTTGGGTTTTTTTACTTAGATCATAAAGCCGGCGAAAATCAACTAAAACTATAGCAAAATATCGCCGTTTTTTTTGAATAAACCTTTGGCCTTACTTTTTTGGGTTTCTATAAAACTTAATTGATCTTC
>JASFYU010000085.1:0-7452 GCA_045046905.1 Flavobacteriaceae bacterium
GGCTTTTGTTAAATTATGGTTAATATAAGGGTGTACTTTCTATTTGCCGAAAAGACCCCCTAGTAGTCCGCCTAAGCCTCCTTTTTTACTGCCTGACCCCATGACCATGCCAGCCACATCATCTAGAATGCTACCGTCACCGTCTGCATCGAGCAAAGTAGTTATTAGGCTTTGGTTTTGTTGCGGCTGCCCACCCAGTAAGCCACCAAGTAGACTATTCATGCCACTGGCGTCGCTTATATTGCTTTGCTTGGTTTGTTTGCCGATAAAGCCCATTATTAGTGGTGCGGCTATTTTAAGAATATTGGCAATAGAGCCGCTATCCATTCCTGATTTTTGGCTCAATGCATTTTCTACATTTCCTTGTTTATCTCCAAAAAGATGCCCTAAGATTCCGGCACCGTCATCCATAGCAGATTGGTCTACCCCGCCTCCGAAGAAACCACCTAGGTTATCTAAAATACTGCCGTCGTGTTTTGATGAAAGCGCATTCATAAGGCCTTGCGCGCCCTGAGGAGAAGAGCTTACATTTTTCTTCATTGCACCCAATATCAAGGGCATGGCCATACTTAGTACACTTGAAGTGGCGCTCTCTTGCTGGCCGGTCTGCCCAGCTACTCCGCTTATTAGTTGTTTGCCCATTGGGCTGCTTAGTAAATCTAATAATCCTGACATAGTGAATAGTGTTTTAATTTATCTTGTAAGCTACAAAAAAAACTATGGTATCGCTGAGGATAGGATAATAAAAAACTTCTTGAAACCAACTATTCTCATTGCAGGTAATCGGATTATTGGCTTGAATTAAATTATCATTTCAGCAGTTCGATAATCTGAGATGCCAGTTCATTGCCGATTCTATCTTGGGCCTCACCGGTCGCAGCTCCGATATGTGGTGTTAGTGAAATGCTTGGGTGCATAAGTATTTTTATTTCAGGACTAGGCTCCGATTCAAAGACATCTAAGCCGGCAAAAGACACTTTTCTGCTTTCCAAGGCCTCTACTAGTGCTACCTCGTCCAATACGCCGCCACGGGCTGCATTTACAATGCCGACCCCATTTTTCATAAGGTTGAACTCTTTTTTGCCGATGACATATTCTTTTTGAGCAGGAACATGAAGGGTAATGAAATCGGAAGTCTTTAAAACCTCTTCCTTTGAAATGCCGTCAAAATGAAAAGAAACGGACTGGCCGTCAAAAAAAGAGACTTCTACAGAAGCATCTTCGATGAATGGGTCAAAATAAACAACCTTCATTCCTATTCCTAAGGCCACTTTTGCCGTTGCCCGTCCTATTCTACCGAAACCGATGACGCCTAAGGTTTTTCCCCGTAACTCGGTTCCGCCGGCGTATGATTTTTTTAGCTGCTTAAATTTATTGTCACCGTCTAAGGGCATATTTCGATTGGCCTCATGCAGAAAGCGCACGCCGCCAAAAAGATGTGCAAAGACCAACTCCGCAACCGATTCAGAGGATGCTGCAGGAGTGTTGATGACATGCAGGCCTTTTTCCTTGGCATAGGAAACGTCTATATTGTCCATGCCTACACCGCCACGACCGATTAATTTTAAGTTAGGGCAGTTGTCTATGATGTCTTTTCGAACTTGAGTGGCGCTCCGCACAAGTATACCCGTCACTTGATTTTTATTAATATAATCTACCAATTGTTCTTGGGCTACGGTTGTAGTAGAGACTTCAAAACCTGCTTTTTCCAATGCGTTTACTCCTGATTTCGATATTCCGTCGTTTGCTAATATTTTCATTTTTAAGTTGCTTTGTTAATAGTTGAACTCATCTTGATTTTTTCTTTTGCCTGCAAACTTTACATTTTGCCTTCTGGTTTTATCATTTTCTTGCATCGTGGTGCTGCTATGCTCCTCAAAAACATCATTAGTAAAGCGCAAAAGCCATTATTTTCGGCCGAAAATAAAAAGTTAAAACAACTTTCTTGATGTTATATAATGTCTGTCAGTGGCTGATTATCAATTTAGGTTATCCTTTTCGTTCCATTTCGCTCATGACATCTACCAAGGTGCCAACGCTCTCTAATGAAAGTGCATTGTACATCGAAGCGCGATAGCCACCTACCGATCGGTGGCCGTTAAGGCCGTTTACACCTGCCTCTTTCAGTAAGCCATCAAAGGTGTCTTTTAAACTATCATCAGTAAGATTAAAGGTTGCATTCATATTAGAGCGATCCTCTTTTTTAGCAAAGCCACTAAAAACAGGGTTCAGGTCGATTTCAGAATATAGCAATTGCGCCTTTTTGTCATTGATTTCTTCAATAGCACTTATGCCTCCCAGGTCTTTCAACCATTCTAGGGTCAACATAGAAACGTAGACCGGAAAAACTGGAGGGGTGTTGTACATGCTGTCTTTTGAGATATGTACCTTGTAATCTAGCATTGAAGGTATTTTTCTAGTGACCTTGCCCAAAATATCTTCTTTAACCACAACAAGTGTTGTTCCTGCTGGGCCCATGTTTTTTTGTGCCCCTGCATAGATTAGGTCAAATTTTTCGAAATCAAGTTGTCTCGAGAAAATATCGGAGCTCATATCGCATACTAAAGGGACATTGGTCGATGGAAACTTTTTGAATTGTGTTCCGAAAATGGTATTGTTCGAGGTCAGGTGTAGATAATCGAGATCCTTTGGTATGCTGTAGCCCTTGGGAATATAATTGAAATTTTCATCTTTTGAAGAACCAACTTCTATTACCTCTCCTGCGATTCTAGCCTCCTTAATGGCCTTGTCGCTCCAAGCACCCGTATTTAAATACCCTGCCTTGGTTTCTAATAGGTTATAGGCTACCATTATAAATTCGAGACTGGCACCACCCTGAAGAAAAAGTGCTTTATACCCTTTTCCTTCAAGACCTAAAAGTTCAAGAGCCAAAGACCTAGCATTCTCCATTACCGCTACAAAATCTTTACTACGATGCGAAATTTCTATCAACGATAGTCCAGAACCATTAAAATCCATCACGGCTTCAGAGGCTTGTAAGAGAACCTCTTGGGGCAAGATACAAGGGCCGGCACTAAAATTATGTTTCTTCATATTTATATTGAATTTATTCCCACCAGTGGGTTTAATGCTTTTCCGAATACTCAGAGCTGCATCTATAATGTTAAACTTCTTTCTTTTTAATGTCTTGTGAGTCTGCCTTGCCATCAAATCAGCTTGCTCAGGGGCAGTTTATTCCAAAAATTTATTGTTGCTATTTCAAGATGCTAAAGGTCATAAAATTATGGGGAAATAGCACCAATGAAAACAACTTATTCTCTTATGTTCTTAACAGGAAATGAACAGTATCTATTCCGTCGGAATAATCGAATAAAGAAGGTTTTTGTGTTTGTCCAAAAGACAGCTCATTCTCTATAACACCATCAGAAACTATACATTGTAATTTGTCAGAATCGCTGTTCAGGCGTTTTTTTAGTTCGGGAAGGCTTGCGTAGTATCCGTAGAATAATGATGCTATGGGCGATGCGTAGCTTTCGTCTTCCTTGAGAATCAAAAATCCGTTATCGAGAATCTTGAATTCAGACATAAGATAAACGGCCTTGTTGTAATCGTAGTTGTTCGCGTACTTCTTTTGATCAATCATAGCGCGATAGGTATAGATAGCTTTAAAAAACAAATCGAAATCATACCCTTTCGGAACAAATATTTTTGATACGCTTCTACATCCCAATCCGTAATACCGGAAAACATCTTCGCCCAAAGCCTTTAGTTGCTCTGGAGTTTCCTTGCCGGTAAGTACGGCAATTGAATTTCGGTTTTTTCGTATAATATTCGGATACTTTCCAAAATAGTGTTCAAAATAACGAGCGGTATTATTGCTTCCCGTGGCGATAACACCATCAAAGCCTTCCATCTTGCCCTCTGAAAAATGAATTTTATCTTTAAATATAGGTTCAACTGATGTCAGATAATCAGCTATAAATGAAATCAATACATTATCATTTGAAGAGCGTTTAATCAATATATTATTGCCCGTAATCAAGACCGAAAGAAAATCATGAAACCCTACGAGGGGAATATTCCCCGCCATAATCAAGGCTACGGTTTTTTCATTGTTTTGATTCAAATCATACTTGGAAAGCCAGTGGCTCAAAGTTTTTTCTGTCAATAATTCGCCCCAACTTCGTAATGCAAATAGGATGTTGTCTTCGGTAAACCAACCATTTTTATGGCCTGCCAGTTCAATCTTGTCATTTAATCTTTGCGACCAATGATCTTCTTTTGTGTTCGAATTGCAGAAATCACGAAGAAAGCTTCCAAGTTTAACGAAAGCAATAAATGTTCTACGATGGTCGTTCATATATTTGTTCAAAATTGTATTTCACTTTACCTTTGCAATAGGTTGCTTGCAAAAGTAAGGATGATGTGCTTTATTTGGCATTGAACTTATTTAAACTTTTTAGGTTTAAGCGAAATATAATGCTTTTGTTCTCTATTGGAGTGTTTTCTGAATAGCATAGCCATAGCTAAAGTGCGAAAAAAAGACATAATTAGAGGATGAAATTGAAATTTTGCAGCAAATGTAAGAAGCTCAAATGAGTTCATTAATATGAGAAAAGAATATTATGGCAATAATAATAACAGATGAATGTATAAATTGTGGGGCCTGTGAACCGGAATGCCCAAATACCGCAATTTATGAAGGTGCCGATGAATGGCAGTATGCTGACGGAACATCTTTGAAAGGCGATATTGTTTTGACTGATGGAAAAGCTGTAAATGCCGAGGAGGTGCAAGAGCCTGTTAGTGATGAGGTGTATTATATAGTGCCCGACAAATGTACCGAATGCGTGGGTTTTCATGAAGAACCACAATGTGCGGCCGTTTGCCCTGTTGATTGCTGTATTCCTGATGATGATCATGTAGAATCAGAGGAAACCTTGTTAGGAAAGCAAAAATTCATGCATCCTGAGGAATAAGCTTGTAAGATGGAGGGGCCATTAGCTTCGATAATGAATTTAAAGCTCAGTGTTCTAAAAAAGAACCTTCTATGCGTTCTATTCCTACTCGTTTGTAATAAACGGACACAAATAAGCCAAGCTATATACATCATTAGAAGCGGTCTCAGTCTAGAGAATAAAACCACTTCGACCCAAAGGTACAGAGCACTAAATAGAAATTCTCTTTGTATTTCGATGCCGTTTCAATACTAATTTATTTGCCATCACTTGTTCGCACTCATAGACAGCGCAGAAATCAAAGCTCTAAAATCTATAGCTTGTATTGGGTATTCGCCTTAGGATTGGGTGGGCTTCTTTAGGCATTCAAAGACACAAAAAAATAACTTTTTAGATTCCCTCTTTTGTTTCTAGCATTTTGTCCTATACATGTAAAAGGTAAAAACTATCTTTGCAGCCGAATTAAAAAAAAACCGACGTCAAGTATCTACCGTCTAGCATCTAATATCTTAACTAAATGAAAGCAGGTATCGTAGGATTGCCAAATGTGGGAAAGTCCACTCTATTTAATTGTTTGTCAAACGCAAAGGCGCAAAGTGCAAACTTTCCATTTTGTACTATTGAGCCCAATATCGGCGTGGTCAATGTGCCTGATGTAAGACTCGAAAAATTGGAAGAATTGGTAGATCCTGAACGGGTCTTGCCAGCTACTGTTGAAATCGTAGATATTGCGGGCTTGGTCAAAGGAGCAAGCAAGGGAGAAGGTTTAGGTAACCAGTTCTTGGGTAATATTCGTGAGACTGATGCTATTCTTCATGTGTTGCGCTGCTTCGATGATGATAATATAGTTCACGTAGATGGTTCAGTAGATCCCATTCGAGATAAGGAAACCATTGATATGGAGCTTCAGTTGAAAGATTTGGAGACTGTTGATAAAAAATTCGATAAGGTAAAGCGTGCCGCTAAAACAGGAAATAAAGAAGCCCAAAAAGAAGAGGCTGTGCTTTCAAAAGTAAAAACAGGCCTGGAGGCCGGAATTTCAGTTCGTGCTATTGAAATCAGTGAGGAGGACCGTAAGGAGTATGTGGGGCCATTACAGTTTATTACCGATAAGCCTGTCATGTATGTCTGTAATGTAGATGAGGAATCGGCAGCATCGGGCAATGCTTATGTAGATGCTGTAAAAGCGGCCGTGGCCGATGAAAATGCCGAGGTTGTTGTTCTTGCCGTTGGTACCGAAGCCGATATCACTGAATTAGATACCTACGAAGAGCGCCAAATGTTCTTAGAAGATTTGGGTTTAAATGAACCCGGTTCGGCCAAATTGATACGTAGCGCATATAAACTATTGAAATTAGAAACCTATTTCACTGCTGGTGTCAAAGAAGTTCGTGCATGGACGATTCATGTAGGGGCTACCGCTCCACAAGCGGCCGGTGTTATTCATACCGACTTTGAGAAAGGCTTTATTCGCGCCGAAGTCATTTCATATAATGACTATGTGAGTTTTGGTAGCGAGGCCAAAGTAAAAGAGGCCGGAAAAATGAGGGTAGAAGGCAAGGAGTACATTGTAAAAGATGGCGATGTAATGCATTTTAGGTTTAATGTGTAACACTATTGATGCGAAATTTTAGAGATGTCCTTTTTCTAAAAGCAATTATACCCAAGGGTAAGGAGGCTTGATTTGTTGCGCAATTCAAGTCATTGAGCATCGTAATTATCTATACGTACTGTTTATTTTTTCTGAAGTAGCCTCTAAATTTGCTGAATGTTACAAAAAACATCGACAAGAGGCACTGGAATGTTGTTTGCCATTTTAGGAGTGGTACTTTTCTCGGCCAAGGCCGTTATGGTTAAATTGGCCTATGGCTATGGTGTCGACCACCTTTCTCTTTTATTATTTCGAATGCTATTCGCGCTGCCCTTCTATTTGGTCATTGCATTTTGGAAAAAACCATCACATAAAAAAGATATCAGATCAAGAGATTGGTTATGGTTATTTTTATTTGGATTCTTAGGCTATTATTTAGCAAGTCTTTTCGACTTTATGGGTTTGTATTATATCAAGGCTGGTTTGGAGCGAATCATCCTATTTATATATCCTACAATAGTGGTGTTGCTTTCATGGTTGTTCTTTAAAAAGAAATTAACAAAATGGCAGCTCATTGCTATTTTAGTTACGTATTTGGGTGTAATAGTTACATTTTGGGGTGAAATTGGGGCAAAGGGCGATTCTATTTATTGGGGAGGTTTCTTGATTTTTTTAAGTGCCATAACCTATGCCTCTTATTTGGTGGGGGGCGGCTGGTTGATTTCAAAATTTGGTGTGCTACGGTTTACTTCTTATGTCATGGTCATTTCTACAGTCTGTGTTAGTGTGCATTATGCGCTACAAGGAAATTTTGATTTGTTCAATTACTCAAAAGAAGTATACTTATTAACCTGAGTTCGACCTAAGATTTAATCTACAGAATACAAATAAAAGCTAAGATTTGAAATGGAAAATTTGAAGGAATATCTGGATATTTCAAAA
>JASFYU010000086.1:0-8207 GCA_045046905.1 Flavobacteriaceae bacterium
AAACACAAAGTGAACCCCACTTGGCGCCCAGCTACAGTTAATTGATTGAGAATCAAATAACTCATCGTATAAAGTGCGAGAGTCCATCAATAAATTGTTACGTCCATACATGCTTCGCTCTATCTGCTTTTTGTTTAGGGCATTCAAGGCAAAACTCAGCATCCAGTTAATAAACTTCATGTCAAATTGCGGTTTGATATAAAAAGGGGAGTCTTTTTGAAACAACCACACCGCCGCTTTCATTAGCAAAGCCGGACTATTTAATGGAAGAGCATGGCTAGGGCTTATCAATCCGCAATTACCATAGGAGCACATGTCTTTTGCTTTCCCTTTTTCAAGTACTATCACTGATTTGCCTTCTTTTGACAAATAGTAAGCACAAAACAAGCCTATTATACCTCCACCTATAATTACTACGTCTGCCTCTGATCTATTCATAATCTATCTCTCACTTACTATGTTGCTAGCGCTATCCAAACCACTAAATTCAAAATCCTAATTGATTGTTGATATGTTCGGAAGTAGGCCACTGTTGGGATCACCTCTTCGGAGATAGGGATCTACGCCATTAGAAAACTGATGATGTTTAGCTAAGGCGGTTTCCACCCCGTTCAAATTTTCTGCATACTGACTATTGCTTTCCCTGCCAACTGTATAGCTAACACCTGATAATGCCATAAGATCTCCTTCATACGTGGCATCAATAAATATTTTTCCTTTGTATTGCTTACCTGACTCCATCACTATAGCAGTAATTCTATTTCTATTTTTTAGTACACCAGATGTCATATTTAACCTCTCATTGTAGACCATATTAATCTTGGTATCTACAATCATTTTTTGAAATACCTTTAAAGCTGCAGACGGCTCGAAAGTCCACATGGTTCCTTCATTTTTTGAGGTCCGTGATTGTCCATCATCCTTATAACTAGATTTTTTCTGCCATTTCCAATTTGATTCATCATCATAATATGTTCTAATATTCTGATAAAATTCTCTAGGTATTCCTCCAATTACTTGCTTATTCCCTATGTCAGTTTGGCCCAGCCCGCCAGTGGTTAATCCGCCAATTCTATCACTTGGTTCAATAAGTAGTACTGATTTACCAAGCCGGTCTGCCTGAATGGCCGCTGCTATTCCTGAAGAAGTTGCCCCATAGATAATGATATCATACGCAATGTCTTTATTTATGGCCTTAGAAGAAGATACTGTCAAAAATTGGATGAAGAGTAAAAGAATATATACGGTTGCTTTCATGTTCTTAAGTAATTTTATTTCCACTAGTGAGCTCAACACTTCGTGGGCCTTCCTCGTCGTCAGACAGGCTTTCTCCGAGGTATTTTACGTTAAAAATATTAATTTACTACACTAATCTTTCCTATCGTGTACCACCCTTCAGTATCCCTTCCTTGAATAGCTAATTTTACTTTGGGCTCAAACAATTGTCTATCCACAATACCTACCTGTAGTTCGTAGTTTCCCATTGGCATATCAAAGGGTATAAATACTGAACTGTCATAAATATTATCGCCAGGAAGCCACGTTTTAATGGCTGCAGTTGTGGGGATTACTCGCAGGTTTTTATTGTTTTTCAACCTAAAGGCCAGTAAAAAATCTTTATAACATGGCGCTACTCCTTTGTTTTCCCACCAAGAGGTAAAAGAGAGTTTTTCATTGGGTTTTATGCTTTCTGGAAATGAAAAATTACGGAGTACAAAACGATACCCCATTTTTTTTAACCACCGGTCTATAAGTGGCTTCCATTCAGGTGGAACACTTGAGGACTTGGCATTAAAGGAAGATATATGCCATTTTAAGGTTTCATCAATAATATAATCTACATCTTTGGCTGTATATCCTTGCTTTTGTTTCCAACTTTTCAATGTTCCACAAATTTCTAGGCTAATCGGTGCTGTTTTCCAGGCATCTCGTACTCCATTTTTAATTATTGCCCTAGGATAATATCGATACATATGCGTCCATCCATCTTGTTCAGCGGCCCAAAAGCCAAGATCACCGATACAATCGACCCGCCAACCGACATTGGCTTGTGACAAGCCGTATTTATTTGTTTTTTCATCAGTCAGTAGCATGATAAGCGGTGTTTTTTTGAAATTGTCGGTATAGGCATCAACAAGGGCACTCCGGGTTTTTTCAGTGAGTATCTCAGAGCCTCGGCCTTCTCCCCAAAAACCAACTATAGAAAGATCAATGGCCTCTAGGTCAGGGTGCCCATCATAACGGCGTCCCATTTCTGAAATCAATGTGCCAAAATACTTGGCGTATCTTGGATCTTCGGCATCAACTCGCCATCCTTTTTCTTCTTCTGGTAGCCACTCATCCTTGTCACCGACCATAGTGCGATACCAAGATGGCACATCACTCTCCGGGCTTGAACCATAGGGCGCTATACGGAGCAATAGACTCTGCCCTCGGTCATGTGCCGTTTTTAAGGCTTTGTCGATCATGGCCCAGTTGTATTCCTGCATTTCCTGCTCCATGTATTTCCAATACACCCTAAAATATGCAATGGAAGTTGCCGGATGATCTTTGTTTTCCAGATTTCCATCAAAATCTTGATATTCAATCTGATGCCCTTCTGTCCACCCTATACCCGTGTTCAATTCGTCGCCATTAAACCTTTGAAAAGTCATAAAGCCCATTCCAGGGTTGGTCAATACATCGTCAATTTCATTTGGTCTAACATAAATGATTTTTTCTTTCATTTGTGAAATCAACAATTCAGGACAAAACATCAAGAATGTCAGAAAGGTTCCGAAAAAGATATGTTTTTTGACGAATTTGCTTTTATTTCGCATACGATACTTCTTTAATTATCATTGAACTTTTAAGGTCATTTTGAGGCTTGTTTATTCAAAAATAGTATTGGAAAGTTTTGTTTTTCGTACAACTCGCCTTAGGTATATTGTTTGATTTCTGTTTCTCATCTTCTCAGCTTTTTTGTTCATCGACTCCTCTGAATATTGACTTTTATAACATTGCAACGCCTTTATTGTATTTTCACGATCTTCCTCTGTATATGATATTTGTGTCGTTAGATAGGAGTCATCTACACCTCTAAGAACTCTTGTATCGGCACTATCAATATAGGAAGATGGGGTTGCAACGTAGTATAGGGCTTTCGTCTTTTTCCAGATTTTGCTCAGGTAGATCTGGGAAATAGAAGCGCCCACAAGACGATGATCCATGTGGTTAGAACCCCCATCAGGTCCAAAAGTAATAATTACGTCAGGTTGTATTTTAGAAACTAGACTATCGAGCTCCCTCATTAAATTCTGTATATAAGGAACATGACCAAAAAAACCATCCTTGAGCTTCAATTGATCATGATATCCCAACCATATCGGTTTTTCAATACCCAAATAAGAAGCTGAACAATTAACTTCCTTTTTTCGCAGTTCTACTAACTCTTCTCCCGGTTTTAAATCCGTTTGCCCAGTTCCGTACCTGCCATCGGTTGCGGTAACTAAATATACTTTTGAACCTTCTCTAGCATATTTAGTCAATATTGGACCAATGCTAATTTCGTCATCCGGATGCGCGAAAACTGCCATTATCACCTTATCCTGTGCAGAAATAGCTTTTTCTGGTTTAATGGTCTCTTTCTGCTCTATTGCTTTTTCCTGATTACAGGAAATTAAGATGATTCCCAAAAGTATCATTGGGCAACCTAAGAAAATCTTATGCACTATTATTTTAATTGAAAAGAAGTTTCGTGTCATCGATTTAATATTTGTGTTTTCATTTTGTTAATCTCAATTCGAATTCTCTTTTAGATGAATTTATTTTGACTGTTGTATAGACGAATTAATCTATCTTGATTTTACATAATGTTCGGGGCATATCGGTTATCAATTTATCCGCCTTTAGGCTGTCCGAATTGCCAGTCAGGCTAAACTCCAGAAGGTCGATACATGATGGCCACAACATCAGTTTATTGATTAATATACCTTGTTTCATTGTTTAACGATTAGCCCATTCCGATAACTTCTCTACTTTGAGAAAACCCTCAGATTTTCCAAGTTTATCATAAAGCTCTTCTGTCCATTTGTACGTATCGGGCAGTTCACCTATTGCAACAAACTGTTTTGGATACATCAGCCCGGCCACCTGAGATATATCAGTTATACGCAGGCAGTTGAGCATTTCTATAGATTCTCCTCTCCCATTTGGCTGGCTGGCAACATTTTGAGTTGCTGGGGGTGTCTTAAGAATAAGTGATTTAATATTTCCATCAAGCAAGGCTGCATAAGAGGCTACAACAGCCATTTCCCCTTCCCCAATTATGCTAATATTGTCAGGATCAACTCCAGGCAATTGGCGTAGCGCTTCTAAGCACCTCAACACATCATAAACCCTCATAGATGCTACAGTACGCCCTGTCCAGGCAGCAGACCTTCGGATATGCCATTGTAAGGAAGGAGACCATCCTGTTTCTCCAATACCTCTAGCCTCAAAAGAAGCAATAATCATTTTTTCGCCCACCCCTGATGTGAGGCCATAAACACTCCACCGCTTTGCATTGGGGTTTTTCAATACGAGTACTGTTGGTTTCTTTTTGTTCGTTGGTTGACCTTTTCGCATGTTGATTTTCAAACGCCAGCCTTCTTCCGGAACAAAACTATAAACCTCCCCTACCGCACCACTTTTATTGGCATATTGAAATTCTTTTCGGACATCCAAGGGTGTATCTTCTTTTGGAAAAGCGCCAAATGTCTTTTCTTTTAAGAAGCTTACAACTTCTTTTTTATAGGCATTCAGTTGTTCAAGGTTTTCTATTCTCGGAGGGCTTGCCAATTCTACAAAAGAATCCTGAATGGTTTTCGTCATGTCTCCTTCGGGGGCTCCATCTACATAGGCTACAAGCTCCTCGTTGGACAGTTCTTTTGAAATGTCAATTTTTCCAACCTCTTCTGGTGATATCTCTTTTCCCATCAGTTCTTTAAGGAAAAATGACAATATTCTGGGGCGTAATTCTTCTTCTGATCCATAACTGTGTCCCCCAGTAGCATCTTCCATGATTAAATTCTGAGGCATTCCATAGTAATCATATATTGTCTTTGCTTTTCTGTAAACTGTATGAACGGCCTCAATGGAGTAATACAAATCTCTGTTTGGCTGTGCTATCATAAATGGCCTAGGAGCAATCAAAGCTCCAATATCAGAAAAATCTATCTCATAGGTATTGATTGGCATCATACAGTCGCAATGGTCATCAATAGTTTTTTGGATAATCTGACCTTCTACCGATGCTCCGCCGGCAACTGCTGCTGCTGCTTTTACTCTAGAATCAACTGCCGGCAAATACCAACTTTGAGAACCTCCTCCAGAAATACCCGTAACACCTAATCGGTCTTTGTCTACTTCAGGTAATTCGCTCAAAAGGTCGAGTCCTCGGATGCCATTCCATACTTCAACCCCTGCAGGGTTATAACCTTTGCTATACCAATGAAACCAACCCAGTGACTCCGCCCCTAAATGTTCGCCTTTTACTTCTCCTCGCTGAATCGTTTCGATGATTAGGACTACAAATCCATTTTGGGCAAAACTCTTAGCATGTGCCTGATAGTTGTACTTTTGGGTGTGAGAATGACCACATACATAGAGTATGGCCGGAGCGGGTTTCTTGATTCCATCGGGGATATATAAGTTTGCTGGCACATACAGCTCCGGAAGGGATTCGTAGTAAAGTTTCTCTATCCTATATCCATCCTTTTGAATTACTCCTGTTTTGGTCACATTCAGTGGTGAGCGTTTGCCCTCAAAGGGTTTGCCTTGCAACCCTAACATTTCCTGAAACTCAATTCTACGTTTATCCTTTACAGACTCCCAATCTTTTAGGCTCGTGATACCACTCAAAGAATTATGTGTGATTTCAGAGGCAACCCGACTCAAATAAGTACGGATATTATTGTGCTGTTCAAAATCGGAGTTTATAGAAGAACAGAACGACTGGGACAACACCCCTCCAAAAGATAGCATTGAAAGAACAATCGTAATTAATATTTTTTTCATACTATTTGATTTAGTTTATTGTCAATAAAATCTTATCCTACCCTAAAACCCTGATGTCACCTGCTCCTACCTGAGCCTTCCTCATTTGAGCTTTTTTGTCTAAACCTGTTAAGATAAATTTCGCCGAATGCCAAGGCGAACTTTTCATCCAATACACCCGAAAAAAGGCATTCATATTATGATTTTCTTTTGCCTTGGCCCGGCATTCTTTGCATTGACCTAACTCGTATGTTTCATCTGAACCTATATGATATTGCCTCGCATAGCGAGTAAATTCTTGCATCTCTTCTATAGTAAAAGCACCTGGGGCACCAATTTCAGGATGGCTTTGGTAGGCTAGTTTATTTTCCCATACCAACATATTAATTTTATACCGGGCCAAATCTCTGATAAAATCTTTTACATAATTGCCCTTGTCTTGATGGTGCTTGGTGTCATAGTGAATGGCTCTCTTTTTTATATCAGGCCAGTCCGTGATGTTCATTCCCGGAACGAATATTTGCCCCCTTCCTTTCTTGATCAACTGAAATAAGGTTTGCACACCATAAAAGAGACCGTCTTCTCCTTTGCCAGTTATTGTCAAAACCTTGGTGTTTGTAGATAGCTTATAGCCCTGGCCTAGCATTGTTTTCGACGCTCCTTTTCTAGTTAATATGAGTGTACTGCCACTATTGCCCTCTCCAATTATCACTCTCAGCCCCCATTCTTCTTCAAGTTCTTTTTTCAATTGTTCAGCTGTTTGCCTATCTACTCCGCTGGCATTTTTGTCAAGAATAATATTAACGGGACTTTTAAAAATAAATTCACCTCCTCCCATTTCCACTTGTTGTGGATATGGAATCACATGAAGGCCAAGGGCATATAGATCCGAGGTCTGACAATAGGACAGAAACAGATTTCCTACTAGAAGCAACGTAATTATAAGGTAGGTTGATGTTTTGGCCTTTTGCATGGGTTGTATAATTTAATAAACAATGCTTATTTTGATTGAATTTTTATTCGATGTGCTGGGCCAAATACATCGGCAAGGTTTACCGTTCGAAATATAATTTCATGTACATCATCTGACAATTCAACCTCAAGTCTACTTTCAACTTTCTGCCAACCCTCAGAAAGCATTTTCTTCATTTGGTATTCTTTTAAGTTGGGCGCATCGGATATCAATTTGATATGGGCAATATGATCCTCAATTTTTACATTGGAAGATATGGTGTTTGGCGTCCATTCTATGGCACCACGTTTTGCTTCAAGAATCATAAATTCTGGTTTATCATAGGCCCAATGTGGTTTGCCTCCCCACATCCAAGTATTGTTCTTGAAATAATCATCGGCGTACATAGTGAGTGATTCCTTATGTTTAGGCCAAACGGTAAACATATTGTTGTTGGTATGGTATTCGATCCAAGTATAGGTACGGGCAAAGCTTGCCTTGTCTCTTTTAAGGACCTCATCGAATTTGGTATCGATACGATCCTTTCCTTTGACCATACTAATATCTACAGCTTTATTTTTGAGGTATTCATCACGTACCTCCAATGCCGATAAAGGAATACCTCCCTTTTCAAAATGATGATTATACTTGGCATCTGAAAGAAACCACTTATGGTAGGTATTGGACCATATTTCATTAATACCATGGTGACCATCCGCAACGTCTTTCACTCCCGGACCCGCACCTATGGTTCTTGTTACATAACCATATGCATTCATCACACCATTCTGCACCTTCATAAAATGACCGCAATGAAAGCCTGTGCCATCAAGGGCAGCATCCAGAATACCTTCTACATAACCACCACCGGGATAGGGGTCTCCATGGTCTTCTATTTCTATTACCGATTTTATCCACTCTCTGAGCAGCAGAATTCTTGTAAACTCATCTTCTTCTCCCTGAAAAATAGTGTCGAGTTGATATTTTTCTTTGAGCCTCCGGAATTTTGGAGAGGACAGGTCTTCTGAATGTTTGAAGGCGGTATTTTCGCTATAAGTCGGATTGTCTACTTCTACCACATGGTATTCTTTTTTTTCACAGCCTATACTCACTATTAGCGTAGTGAGTATTAATATCATATTTTTCATTTCTATTTGTTTTTATGTTATCGTAATCAACAACCTCGACCCAATAAGAACTACTCCTACCATGCCCAGCGCCACTATATCTATTTGTTTAA
>JASFYU010000087.1:0-47037 GCA_045046905.1 Flavobacteriaceae bacterium
CTTTTGGAATTCCAAAAGCGGCTTTTTTTATAAATTGCTTGTAATGCTTAATCACTACATCATTCCAGGCATTCCGCCACCACCCATTGGGGGGCCAGCAGGAACATCTTCCTTAATGTCGGTCAAAGCGCATTCGGTAGTCAAGATCATTCCGGCAATCGAAGCAGCATTTTCCAAGGCTACTCTGGTTACTTTCATAGGGTCGATAATACCGGCCTTGAACATATCAACATATTTTTCGGATTTGGCATCATAACCAAAATCTCCTTTGCCATCCATGATTTTGGCAACTACGACAGAACCTTCACCACCAGCATTTTCAACGATTGTTCTAAGTGGTGATTCTATAGCTTTGTCAACTATTTGCAAGCCAGTTGCCTCGTCTGCGTTTTCTACATCTACTTTGGAAAGTGCTGATTTGGCTCTTAATAAAGCGACGCCACCACCGGCAACAATACCTTCTTGAACTGCGGCTCTAGTAGAGTGCAAGGCATCATCTACACGGTCTTTTTTCTCTTTCATTTCGACCTCAGAAGCTGCACCTACATATAGTACGGCAACACCACCGGCTAATTTAGCCAAACGCTCTTGCAATTTTTCCTTATCGTAATCGGAGGTAGTAGTTTCTATCTGCGATTTAATTTGATTTACTCGGGTCTTGATATCTTTTGCAACACCACCACCATTTACGATTGTTGTGTTGTCTTTGTCGATAGTAACTTTTTCGCAAGTTCCTAACATATCAAGAGTTGTATTGTCTAAAGAAAAACCTCTTTCTTCAGAGATAACAGTACCTTTTGTCAAAATGGCAATGTCTTCTAACATGGCTTTTCTTCGATCTCCGAAACCTGGCGCTTTTACTGCGGCAATTTTCAAAGAACCTCTTAATTTGTTTACGACCAAAGTAGCTAATGCTTCCCCATCAACATCTTCGGCGATAATCAAAAGTGGTTTTCCTGATTGAGCTACGGGCTCTAAAACAGGAAGCAAATCTTTCATTGAAGATATCTTCTTGTCGAACAATAAGATATACGGATTTTCCATATCAGTAACCATCTTTTCAGAATCAGTGACAAAATATGGTGAAAGGTACCCTCTGTCAAATTGCATACCTTCGACAACATCAACATAGGTATCTGTACCCTTGGCTTCCTCTACAGTGATTACACCTTCTTTGCCGACTTTTCCAAAAGCAACGGCTATGAGTTCTCCAATGGTCTCGTCATTATTTGAAGATATTGAAGCGACCTGCTTTATTTTTTCAGAAGAATCACCAACTTTCCTTGACTGTTTGCTCAAGTTGGCAACAATAGCCTCTACTGCTTTGTCGATTCCCCTTTTCAAATCCATTGGATTTGCTCCCGCTGCGACGTTCTTTAATCCTTCTTTAACGATAGCTTGTGCCAATACTGTTGCAGTGGTTGTGCCATCACCTGCGATATCATTTGTTTTAGAAGCAACTTCTTTGACCATTTGCGCTCCCATATTTTCTAAGGGATCTACCAACTCTATTTCTTTAGCAACCGTTACACCATCTTTGGTGACTACCGGTCCGCCAAATGATTTGCTTATGATAACGTTTCTGCCCCTTGGCCCTAAAGTTACTTTTACCGCATTAGCTAAGGCATCAACACCTCTTTTTAAGCCATCACGTGCTTCAACATCAAATGTTATATTTTTTGCCATTTTCTATAGTTTATTTTTATTATTAAATAATTGCTAAAATGTCACTTTCACGCATCATTAAGTAATCGGTGCCGTCCAATTTTAGTTCGGTACCTGCATATTTTCCGTAAAGAACCGTATCGCCAATTTTAACGGTTATTTTATCGTCTTTGGTCCCAGGACCTGTGGCGACAACTTTTCCTTCTTGAGGTTTTTCTTTTGCTGTATCTGGAATATAAATGCCTGATGCAGTTTTGGTCTCAGCAGCCTTAGGCTCTATTAGAACTCGGTCTGCCAATGGTTTGATGCTAACTTTAGCCATATTATTTAATTTTTAAAATTGATTCCCATCAGTGGGTTTGATGCCTAGGCATCTGTGTCGAATATAAAAGCGTACTTTCTTGTGATTGCCCCGCGAACTTGCCTCGGGTTTGTTTGCTTACTAATTTCTTGTTTGACAAAGCAGAAATTGTGCCATTGCCTAGAAACTGACATTTTGTTAATGCAAAAATGCCAGCTTGTCATTTAAGCTGGCATTTTGATTTTTTTTTAATGTGTTAAAGGCTGTCTGTTGGGTTTGTCTCGTTGGTTGCCGGGGCAGGTACTTCTTCTGGCAGTGTTTCGGGAACCGTGGTCTCGATATCATCGCCTTGTAGTAATTTAGAATCTGGAACCCCAAAATCTCCCTTGAGGGCGATATTGGAAGCCAAAATTAAAACAATCAATAGTATAGATAGCGTCCATGTACTTTTATCCAAAAAATCGCCTGTTTTTTTTACTCCTCCTACGACTTGACTTCCACCACCGCCAAAGGATGAAGATAGTCCGCCGCCTTTAGGGTTTTGAACCATGATGACTAGCATTAGTAAAAAACATACTATGACGATAAGAATTAGGAATATTGAAAATGTACTCATTACCCTTTATGTATTTTCTTGTTGTATTTTCTCTGCCGTTTTAATACGGTCTGCAAAGAAACCACTTTTTTCCGGATATTTCAAACTTAAAATCCTGTAGGCCTGAATAGCTTTTTTATATTTTTTTTGTTCTAAATATACCCTTGCCAAGGTCTCGGTCATCATTTCGTTCTTATCGAATTTTACGAACGCTTTAAGGTCTACTTTCGCTAAAGGGTTTTGTTGTGGAATAATTTTTGGTTTGTCGGCTATGAACTTGTCAATACGCTGAAATTTCTGTTTTTTGAGAGCTTCTTTCTCTATGGGAAGATCTTTTCCATCAAGAGTGTCCGTAGGCTCTTCAGTAGTTTTTTTAGTTTCCCTTGTTATGGGTTTTAGAGATGCTAATTGCAACCATTCTGCGAAAGAATGTTTTTCGTTCTTGGTAAATGGTAAAGGCTGTCCTAGTTCGGGTCTGGCTTTGGTTTCCTTTTCAGGTTTGTTATTGCTTTTGTCGGCTTTGGGGTACTTCGATTTAAAAAGTTTTGGATCCAAGATTTGTTTGGCATCTTTTATCGTTTGGGGTAGGGGTTTGTCTTCGGATTCTTCGATGAGCATCGCAGGTTTTTCTATGTTCACCAGTACCTCTTTAGTGGTGGTTTCCTCGCTTGCGGAAAAAGGGGGGTTGGCTGAAGCCTTATTAGTTCTACTGTACTGCAAGAAATCTTTTGAAGTGATAAAATCGAATAAAACATCACGGTCTGTGGTATATGCCGCGGTAAGTTTTAGGGCATTGTTGTATTTGAAACTATTGAGGTTTTTCAATCCTTTTAAATGCAAAGCCCTGGCCACTTGAAAATAAGGGTATTCTTCAAGAATATCTTCCAATTGCTTGGTCTGTACTGGGGAGACCACTTTATCGGGGTGTTGTATTAGATATGTGAAATCTTGTACGTTCATAAAATTTACCAATCTGCAAGGGAAGCGTTAAATATATCTTGGGTAATTCTTTCGAAAATCACATCGTGAGCTTCGGTCTTCACCGAAGATAACTGCGAAGCGGCAGGGTAATCATAAAAGAATGAAAAACGTTGGTCAAAATCAACGTCTTCTTTGGTTTTATTGTAAAAACGCACTTTTACGGCAATTGAAAGCCTATTTTGAGCTGCTGTTTGCTGGGCAGTAGCACTCATAGGAGAGATGCGATATTCTACTATTTCGCCCTCGTATAGCAAATCTCCGCCCGAAGGTGTAAGGTCTAAACTTGATTGGTTCAAGATACGATCTTGTAGTGCCAAGGTGAAATCACGGTCCATACCGGGTTCAAAGGTAGAGCCTGGAGTTTGAGTCGCATAGTTTTGAAAATAATTGACCTGAAAAGTCTGGGCTGTACCCACGTTACCCCCAGTAAAATTGTAAATACCACAACCCATAAGCATGGTTGTTGAGACAAAAAGAAATATAATCTTAGTTTTTTTCATCAGATTCAATACCATATTTTCACTCATTCACTATAAGTCGTACTGTTTAATTTTACGATAGAGCGTACGCTCTGAAATGCCTAATTCGGCGGCGGCGGCTTTTCGTTTTCCACGATTCCGGTCCAATGATTTTTTGATTAGTTCAATTTCTTTCTCATGTAAAGATAAGGTTTCTTCTTCCTCAATTTCTTCGGCGAAATGATATTTGTCTTCTTGCGGAACATACTGTACAGGCTTTTCGACAAGGGGTTCTGGTAACTGCATAACTTCTATAGGTGAGCTATCCTCCTTTGCTGTGTTTTCATCATTGGCCCCATATATTTTTCGGATAAGGTTTTCATTTTCTTCTTGTGCTTTTTTCGAAGTATTGTTTTTTAGAAGCCCCAAGGTTAGTTTTTTTAGATCGTTAAGGTCGCTCTTCATATCAAAAAGCACTTTGTACAGAATTTCTCTTTCGTTGCTGAAATCACTTTCTTTCTTGCTTTTTTCTATTACTGCAGGAAGGTTAGAGACATTGGCGTTGGGCAAATAACTACTTAGGGTATAGCTTGAAATATTTCTTCCCTTTTCTAAGACAGAAATTTGTTCGGCAATATTTCGCAATTGACGAATATTGCCAGGCCATCGATGTTTGAGTAATAATTGAATGGCGTTCTCCTCTAAACGTATAGTGGGCATCTTATATTTTTGTCCAAAGTCTGAAGCGAATTTTCGGAACAATAAATGAATATCATCTTTTCGCTCACGCAGTGGCGGAATATTGATTTCAACTGTACTTAGTCGGTAATAAAGATCTTCTCGAAATTTTTCCTTTTTTATTGCTTCGAACATAATGGTATTGGTTGCGGCTACGATACGTACATCGGTTTTTTGTGCCTGAGAAGATCCTACTTTTAAAAACTCGCCGTTTTCCAAGACCCTGAGCAAACGTACTTGTGTGGTCAGGGGTAGTTCGCCAACCTCATCTAAGAAGATGGTTCCGCCGTCGGCAACCTCAAAATAACCGCTACGTGTTGAGGTAGCGCCTGTAAAGGCCCCTTTTTCGTGCCCGAAAAGTTCACTGTCGATGGTGCCCTCTGGTATTGCTCCACAGTTCACAGCAATATATTTGGCATGCTTTCTATGCGAAAGCGAGTGAATAATCTTTGGAAGAGATTCCTTTCCTACGCCACTCTCACCCGTTACCAGTACTGAAATATCGGTAGGTGCGACTTGAATGGCTTTCTCTATGGCGCGGTTGAGTTTTGTATCATTGCCAATGATTTCAAAACGTTGTTTTATAGCCTGTATGCTTTCCATTTTTTATTCCTTGTTTTTGCTATATCCTACTGCTTCGCCGATTAAAGTCGCCGATGTGCAATCATTTATTTTTACGTTTACAAAATCTCCGCTCTTATAATTCTCCTTTGGAAAAACAACAACGGTATTTTGAGGGGAGCGACCCATCCAATGTGTATCTGATTTTTTTGATGTTCCTTCTATCAAAACTTCTTCGGTTTCACCCAGATGTTGCCGTGTTCTATAGGCGCAATGTTCTCTTTGTAAGGCTATAATTTCTGAAAGCCTTCGTTGTTTAACCTCTTCGGGAACATCATTTTTTAACTTTTTTGCCGCCATGGTTCCCGGTCGTTCTGAATAGGCGTACATATAGCCGAAATCATATTTTACGTATGCCATCAAAGAAAGGGTGTCTTGGTGGTCTTTTTCGGTTTCTGTAGGAAAACCCGTTATTATGTCTTGAGAGATTGAGCAATCAGGTAGTATTTCTCGAATGTTATCAATCAGCTCAAAATACTCCTTTCGGGTGTGCAATCTGTTCATTTTTTTTAAAATTGCATTGCTTCCACTTTGAACGGGTAGATGAACATAATTACAGATGTTCTCGTATTTGGCCATAGTATTTATAACCTTCAAGGTCATATCCTGTGGATTCGATGTAGAAAAACGGATCCGCATTTTGGGCTGTGCGATTGCCGCCATTTCCAATAATTTAGAAAAGTCGACTGAAGTGGCTTTTTGCATGTCAGATGCCTTGGTAAAATCTTTCTTTAATCCTCCGCCATAATAAAGATAGCTATCGACATTTTGACCGAGTAGGGTTACTTCTTTAAACCCTTTTTTCCATAGGTCATTCACTTCATTAATTATAGAATTGGGGTCTCGGCTACGTTCGCGACCTCTGGTGAAAGGTACCACACAAAAAGTACACATATTGTCACAGCCTCGAGTAATCGAGACTAGTGCCGTAACCCCATTTGAGTTTAATCGCACAGGGGCAATATCGCCATAAGTCTCTTCTTTAGATAAGATAACATTTATGGCATCGCGACCATCATCGATTTCTTGAATAAGATTAGGAAGGTCCTTATAAGCATCAGGTCCTACGACCATGTCCACTATTTTTTCCTCTTCTAGCAATTGACTTTTCAAGCGTTCTGCCATACAGCCCAGCACCCCAACCTTCATATGGGGCCTTTTCTTTTTGACGACATTGAATTTTTCTAAACGTTTGCGAACGGTAAGTTCCGCTTTTTCACGAATCGAACAAGTATTGATCAAAACAAGGTCGGCATCTTCCAATACCTCGGTAGTGTTGAATCCTTCATTTGCCAAAATGGAAGCTACGATTTCACTATCCGAAAAATTCATTTGACAACCGTAACTTTCTATATATAACTTTCTATTTTTCGTTAAATTTGAATTAATAGGTTGACTATCAATTAGTTTACCGTTAAATTGATTTGGATTTTTGTGGGTATAACTTTGGGTATAAGTTTCATTATTGGAAACCTCACTCTTTTTTATATCACTGATATTCAATTCTTTACTATTCTTCATAATTTTCATGCGGGTATAACTATTTTTTACCCCCTTTCAACATTACTAGTTATACCCACAAATGGGTATAACCGAAAAATGAGGGTGCAAATATACAGGATTTAATGTCAAAATGTCAGGTTTTAGAACATAAAAAACCACAGAATATATCTGTGGCTCTTTTAATCGGTTGTTATTACGAGGATACCATTCTTGGTGATAACTGGAAAGGACGGACATAGTATACCTCCCCCGTCGGAATAAAGTGAGCATAGCAATATTTATTGCAAACCCTTTTATAACATAACCTTAAACGATTTTTTAAGTGGTTCAAAAAAATCCGTTTTCAGTGGTTCACTTTGACCGTTTTTTGCACCTTGTGCCATGTCTTTCCCGAAAATGGATGCACCCATATCCATTATTGGCACCGAAAATGCCCTGTTTCAATGGGCACGCAAAAGTGTTGGTATAAAAAAAGCTCTTGTAAAAGGGCCTATATCGATTGGGTATTTTACAATTTAAGGGCTTGCACAACGGTTAGCATTGTTAAATACCATTTTTAGCTACTTATACTAATCCTTCTTAATCAATGGAATAAAGATAGTATAAGAATCATTACCCTTTTTTATCGCAAGACAAAGTACAGTAGGATTACTGTTTTCCACATAAACAAAAGGACGCTCCATGCGGTCCGGAATTAATAAAGAACTATTTTCTAGCAGTATTTTTTTGTTGGTTATATTATAATTCTGCGCTCTCGTCCAATTCAAACCATCATTAGAAATCATCAATCCGATATAAGTATGGGCATGAAAAACACCATAAAAACGTTCTAGCTCATCATCATACCAAACCGACATGTCTTCGGTATCCATATAATCGATTACTGGCTTTTCTTGAATTATAAAAGGGCCTGTGGGAGAATTGGATGTGGCAATCGCCTGATTTCTTGTAAAATTCTTGTCATTGGGTTTATCACCTTTTACTATTAAATAGTACTTCCCATCTTTGCCTCTATCTATTGCCGGATTTACTGTCAGAGTAGTTATAGGGCCTGAAGGCTCTAATAATGGTTGATCCATTCGTTGCCAAGGGCCATTTATTGAATTAGAAACTGCAACTCCAGTTCGTTGATTTGTACGTAATATTTTCCAATTTGGATGACTGTAACCCACTTTTGAAGTTTCTATCAGATTTTCTTCGGAGATTGGTTTGTTTCCAATATTCGTTGAGATATAATACAAATAGTATTTGCCTTCAAAGTACTTTATTTTAGGGTTATGAGCAGTAATTTCATCCCAATGTCCTTTTCCTCTTCCTTTTAAAGCAGTTTCCTTATACACCCATGGACCAGTCGGATTATTAGATGTTGCATGAGCAATCTCAGATAATGTTAACCATCCATAAAAAGTGGTTTCTCTCTTCCATCGCGAATAGAATAAATGATATTTCCCATCTTCGCCTTTAATAATAGAGCCTCCCCAATTGTAATAATTCGAATCTCGAAAAGTCCCTTCCACTGTTAAAGGTTGAATCATATTTTTAATATTAAGATCATCTGTAATTTCCTGAGATAATCCATGTATAGGAAAGCCAATTAATAGCACTAAAGAAATGTTAGCTAGAATTCTAATTATCTTCTCATTCATTAATTTATGGTATTTAACGATATTCATAAACGCCTGTTTTAATGGTGTTTATTTTTTGTTCTCGGCCGGCTTCAATTTTCAATATGTTAATAAATAATCCACCCATACAAGAGTTTAACTTATTTGTCTATCCTTTCCCTCCCAATAAACTTTCCTAACTTCTCTTTTCAGTAGCTTGCCTGCCCCTGATAGAGGGAATGGTTCAGTTCTGAATTTTACACTTCTTGGGCATTTATAATTTGCAATATATTCACTCGCTTTAGAAATTATTTCAGCTTCAGTCGCAGTGTGGCCTTCCTTTAGAATGACCTCAGCGTGGACTTGTTCTCCCCATTTGTCGGAGGGGATACCTATTACTACTACTTGTTGGACTGCAGGATGGTTCATTACAGCATTCTCTGTTACTACCGAGTAAACATTCTCACCCCCAGAAACAATCATGTCTTTCACTCTATCAACTAAAAATACAAAGCCATCTTTATCCATAAAGCCAGCATCTCCGGTATGTACCCATCCATTTTTAAGAGATGTAGCTGTCTCTTCTGGTTTGTTCCAATAACCTAACATGGCATTTGGTCCTTTTACAATTATTTCTCCTGTGACACCATTAGTGACTTCCTTTCCGTCAATATCGACTATTCGGACTTCCGCGCAAGATATTGCCCTTCCCGCTGATTTAAGTTTTCCGGAATTTGGCCCTTCAATAACATGATATTCGGGTGATAAAAGAGTCGCCAAAGGAGATAATTCAGTTTGCCCATAACCCTGACAGAATTTTGCATTTGAAAAGGTATCCATAGCCTGAACCAAAACTGCTTCTGAAATGGGTGAGGCTCCGTATATTAAATATTGAAGGTGTGATAAATCCGTACTCTTAACTGTTGGCTCTTTAATGATCATTTGAATCATTACGGGTACCATCAAAGTGTGCGTAATTTTTTGATGTTCTATTGCTTCTATTGTTCCTTGAGGCGTGAACATGGGTATAAATACATGGGTTGCACCAGCCAGCATTCCCCCTTGTGTCATGACTCCATCCGCAATATGGAACATTGGGGCGGTGTGCAAAATACGAGCATGCTCGTTTAAGTTTATACTGTTCAAAATGCATATAGCAGATGACCATAAGTTAGTATGGGTTAACATTACTCCTTTGGGAAAGCCAGTTGTACCACCAGTGTAGAATATCCCTGCGAGATCATCATTGTTTCTATGTGCATCTTCTACAACTACATTTTTACTTATCAGGTCTTCATAATTCACCATTCCTTTAGGTGTCTCGTTATCACCTATGTAAATAATATGTTCCAATTCCAGATATTCAAGCAGTAGTGTAGGAACCATTTTGGCAAAAGTGTCATCTACCAGCAAAATCTTTACTCCAGCATCTTTGAGAGAGTAAGCATTCTCTTTTGGAGACCATCTAATATTAAGCGGTACTACACAAGCACCTGCCCATGGTACACCAAAATAATACTCAAAATATCGATCTGAGTTGAGGGACAATATAGCCACACGATCGCCAGTAGCAATCCCAAGCGAGTGCAGACCACTTGCAAATCGAGCTACTCTTTCTTTCAATTCAGCCCAAGTTCTTTGCCGATCACCATTTACAGTAGCGATCTTATTTTTTCTTAACTGAGCATTTCTATGAACAGCTTGTGTTAGGTAGAACATAATCTTATATTTTTAATTTTTAGGAAATCATGCATGCTTGCCGAGAACAATTGTATAAAGCACTGTGCTTTATACACCCAAATATAGCGGATAAACAACATATGTTGTTTATTTACAATATGTTTTATACGCATCCAATGGAATGCAGATTAATGGTTATTTCCAAATAAAGAATAATATTAGTGTCCCTTAAAACGGCCGTTTTACTGGACTAATATTCCAATATATAGAATTTAGTGTAGAGTGTCCCAAACATGGTCTTTTTTAGTAGTCTCGTTAATTCACCTTTAACGGGACACAAGAAGTAAATTTACACTACAGCAAATATCTTCCCAAATTCAGTATAAATGGCCGGCAATATTCTGAACGATTACATAAATAATAGTAATGTATTTATGTGCTTTCCTTTGTATACGATAATTAGGGTTTTAATTACTAAAATTTAATTTTAATTATAAAAGGTGTTACTTTCAATGAATGAAAATCAATGAGGTAATACATAATATTACTGAAATTCAAAATCCAAATTGGGTAAACAACCTGAATGACGATGATTTAGAATCCATTCAGAATAACTTCTGGTTGATATGGATGAAGTTGAAGAAAATCAAGGAGCCTGAAATCTTTGAGCCCTTGGTTAAGATATCCGAATTTTTATCCTTGAAAAAACAAATAGATGGAAGGTTGAAAGTATCATTCAAAAACATGGATTTCAACTATTTCTATCTAATCTGTATTGAGGAAATCCCAAAGAATAAATACACCTACATATACCCCAAGAAGAAGAAATCCAGTACGCCAGAAGATTACCAATTTGTTATACTATTAGCACAAGATCTAAACGAAAGCACACGTAATTGTGAAGATTATTATAATATCTATGAAGAACTTGGAATACTGGAAAGGGAACGTAAGAGGCTCTATTCCAAATATGGCATTGTCTATCAGCCTATCACAGATAATAGGATAGAGGTGGTCAAAATCAACTCCATCAAACCAAATACCGACTATCCTTCCATATGGAATTATGATGATTTCAAACTCTTGAACGATATTAAATCCTATGGCCTGTTAGAACCGATATTAGTGGATAAAAAGACAAACAACATAATCAATGGTAAAAGAAGATATAGATGCTGTAAAAAACTTGGTATGGATTCTGTTCAAGTCATCAAAAAGAATATCAGTCCATATATTTTGAACCTATCTAATAGAACACCAACTGATATGTTGGAAGAATATGCGCATTTAAGAATTGAGTTGAAGAAACTTGGGTACAAGGAAAGAAGGAAGGTTATGGGTAAACTGAATATGAGAGAGTACATCTACAAGGAAACAGGTATATCCCAATCACAGTTCAGCAAATTGGAATTCATACGTGATAAAGAACCTACCCAATTCAAGGATATAGAAAGTAGTGAAAAAACCATCCGAGAAGTGTATTTGGAGTTAAAAGGATAATTATTTAATGAGTTCGTGAACTCACATTATTATATAACAAACTGGTAATCCTCAGATGTATCGCCTAAAACCGTGTGCAAAGGCAACAAATATGTTGAGGTTTTATTTTTTACTGTAATCCCTTAGTTTTATTCAAAATTTTAATCATATCGGTGTGTTGTAGGGTTTGCATCTGCCCCTCCAAACTTAATCGGTTATAGTACTTCATAATTGTACCCAAACTCTGGCCTGATACTTCTCCGATGGATGTAGGGTTTACTCCTTCTTTCAAGAGGTAACTCACAAAAAACAGCCTTAGATTGTGGGTTGATTCTATACCTCTATCCCTCCAATTATATTTTTTATCAAGCACCAATTTTTCTTTAAAGAGATTGATGTAATATGTGGTACTATAACCCTTATCTGCCTTTTTGAATAGGTTGGGGGATGGGAATGTCTTGGGATGATTCTTGGGGTGGAAAAGTTCAAATATGATATCAATGATGTTGGTATAATAAAAATCTCTTTCATTATTGCCTTTTACAACTTTGAAAGGAACCTCTTTGGGTGGTTTGTGAGCAGTTCTTATGGTTTCATCAATTGGAACTATCCTTTGGTCTTTGTTTTTGGAATTTCTGATGTCAAGTATGTAATAATGGGAACCATCCTTTTTATTCCTCTTTTGGAAAAAACTGGAAACCTTTGTAGTATCAGTATATCGATCATGTGCTTCTTTATTTCTAAATGAATGGAGGATCTCTGTGATTCTAAACCCAAACGTTAACTGGAGGAATGAAACAAAGTACACTATGTCACTCATAATTATTACATCCTTTGGTTGATTCTTATGTTGAGCTGAGGTCATTGGGTTTCGGTATGATAACATATTTCTGAAATCTTCACGATCTCCTTTCCTTAAAACATATTGAATCCAATATTGGTAGATTACCACCGTTAATTCCTTTACACATCTTTCATAATCTCGTGTATCGAAATTAATGACTTTATCATCTGGTTGAGTCCTTCCGAATGTCCACCTCAACAAGTGGTTTTGGTAATCAGATGTGATATCGTGATGAACTTTGAATAGACCCTTTCCATCCTCACTTTTCAGGGTGCACAACCAAGTGAGGAACCCCCTAACCGATTGGAGGTTAACCTTGATGGATGAAGGCTCTAGGTTCTTTGAACTGTTCAGGGATACGTTCCCTTTCCGATTCCTTTTATTTCGGTTAACCAAATACATGAAGTACTCATGGAAGGTATCCCTAAAGTCATCTTTTATTACCGAATTTGTCTTTACCTTTTTATCGATACAGAACTGTTTGAACTCTTTCAGAGCTCTCACATGTCTTTTCATGGTGGAGGTGTTCTTTCTTCCATGTTGGTTGGTGTAACCATTGAAAGTAACCACTTTGTACTCAATCTTTCCCTTTGTACGTCTCTCATGAATCAAACCCCCATCCACCATGCATTTATCAATAAACTCGTCGATGTAGTTGGATAGGTTGGAATCGATTACCTTCTTCTTGGTGAAGTTATGTTTTATCTTTTCCTATAGGTTTTGGGAAGCATATTCAAATGAAGTTTGTCCGATATCCGTTTTAACCTCACATGAACAAAGATATTTTGTTCGTGGGGCAATCTTATGGGATGAAAATTTATAGTACCAAAACCATTTTCCCTTTACCTTCTTTATCGTGAACGTGCCTTTGTAATCACCCCCAAAGAAAGATTGTGTATTCTTGAAAAAAATGGATTCTTTTTGTTCACTCCAACCATAAGATTTCATGGTTTCTTCAGTCTCTTTTTTCTTGGCCATTGGATAGAAATTTCACCTCAACTCAAAGATAGGTAAAATTTACAAATGGGTATAACTGGGGTATAACTTGTAGTTATTGTCATTTAACAAACTGATAATCAACTATAAGTAAATATCTATATACAGCTTACGAATATTCTTCTCGTCTTTAGTGACTGTAAGGGTTGTGCCTTGAATTGATTCGTTAATAGTTTTCTCCATGTTTGACTTGTTTCTTTCTTTTTAAACGGCTTGGCAAAGATAGCATATAATACAATTTTATGACAATATGACAGTGTATTTTAGGACTATTTTAAGGGTAGCCTTGCTTTTGTTGACTTACCTAATAATGTTTTAGACGAAACACTGAGGTTATTATACTTGTAAAAAGAGTGTTAGTCTCATGATTGAGGAATAGGTAGCAATTTCAATGTTTTCAATTGGATGTTACGCAACGTAAACGGTTTTGATGTATCTTAAAGATAAAATCCAATAAAGCCGTGCTATGAAAAAGAATTTGTTATTGATAATATTTGTGGTCTCCCTCGGGTTCCAATCCTGTGAAAAAAATGATGACGATAAGTATGCTGATTATGTGGTGGCCCGACCTTTGAGGATCAGCAAGGCTGAATTTAAAAATAGTGTCGATATAATCGCCCCGCGCCCCATCGAAGAATCAGGCAAAATTTATGCCTATCAGAACTACATTTTTGTAAATGATAAGTATAGAGGCGTTCATGTCATAGATAATAGCAACCCCAAGGCCCCTAAAAAGATTTCTTTTATCAAGATTGCTGGTAATGTAGATATTTCGGTAAAAGATGATTATTTGTATGCTGATAGTATTACCGATTTGATGGTTCTTGATATCTCTGATATAAATGCTATTAAAATCGTAGACCGTTTAGAGAATGTGCTTCAAAATAATGTTATTTGGCCGGCAGATGTCGATTTTTTCGAATGGGAGGATATCGATTATAGTACTGAAATGATAATTGGCTGGGAGCTCGTTACCGAAAGAAGGCTTATTGAAGAATTTGAAAACAAAAATGGTACTCGCGGTGGTGATATTTTTGCTCTTGCAGAAGCTTCGGTTGGCCAGGGCGGTTCTCTGGCTCGTTTTAAAATTGTAAATGATTTTCTCTACGCGGTAGACAGCCACAGTATCAATATTTTCGATATTTCTGATTTGGAACATCCTCAAGATTTGGAAGACGTTTATGCCGGATTCGACATTGAGACAATTTTTAATAGCGGCCAATATTTGTTTTTAGGGAGTAGGAGCGGTATGTATATATATGACATATCCTCGCCTGCGACGCCGACCTTTATATCAGAGTTTCAGCATGGTACTGCCTGTGATCCCGTTGTAGTCGATGGCGATTATGCCTATGTTACCCTACGTGGAGGTAACAATTGCGGAGCGACAGAAAGTGGTTTGTTTATTGTAGATATTTCTAATATCTCAAAGCCTAGCTTGAAGGTACAGTACCCTATGGACGGCCCCTATGGTTTGGGTATAAAGGATGAAAAACTTTTTATCTGTGATGGTGACTCCGGACTTAAGGTGTATGACAAGACCAATGTTGAGGATTTGATCGCTCTAAACCACTTTGAGGATATCAATACTTTTGATGTTATTCCGCTAGAGAATTCACTGTTGATGGTTGGTGAAGATGTGCTTTATCAATATGAATATTTGGAGGGTAATATTGCTTTGATAAGTACCTTGATGTTGAACTAATAACCTGAGGAGAAAATTAAAAAGGGGTCGCAGAAAATGGAATTGCTTTGTTGCTTTAGCCATTTTCGAGTTGCTTACCTGCCGTAGATAGGGCTGCTGAAATAATGAATAAAGTGATGCAGCTAAAAACCCTTGCTGAGCGAAGCTGAACCAGGCTGTGTTTGAATGACTTAGCTTATATTTTTTATCTCAAAGCGGCTGCAAAGAGAAGAAAACACCTCACTATAATGAGTAGTTTTTTTATACCTATATATAAGGTATAGCCTTAAATTAAAAAATTCAATTACTTTTGTGTCTTCAAAAACTAGTGAATGGCCAAGAATTTAGTAATTGTAGAGTCGCCGGCAAAGGCAAAGACCATAGAGAAATTTTTAGGAAAAGATTTTAAGGTAGAGTCGAGTTTCGGACATGTAGCCGATTTGCCCTCGAAAGAACTGGGGGTCGATGTCGACAATAATTTTGCGCCTAAATATATTGTTGACCAAGATAAAAAGGCATTGGTTAAAAAGTTAAAAGACCTGGCAAAAAAAGCAGATACCATTTGGTTGGCCAGTGATGAGGATCGAGAAGGGGAAGCCATTTCTTGGCATTTGGTCGAAACTTTAGGGCTTGATAAAAGTAAAACTAAGCGAATCGTCTTCAACTCTATAACCAAGGCCGCAATTCAAAAAGCGATTGAAAACCCGCGCGAGATCGATTATAATTTGGTCAATGCGCAACAGGCAAGAAGGGTTTTAGACAGGTTGGTCGGCTATCAGTTGTCTCCGATACTTTGGAAAAAAATAAAACCGGGCCTATCTGCGGGTAGGGTGCAATCGGTTGCCGTACGTTTGATTGTTGAACGTGAACGCGCTGTCGAGGCATTTACTCCTGAAGCTTCTTTTAAGATATCGGCTGAATTTAAAACCAAGGAGAAAAGTGTGTTTACGGCTAAGTTGAACAAGACCTTTGCTTCAAAAAAAGAAGCAGAATCCTTTTTGAATAAAAATATAGGCGCTGAATTTTCGGTAGGGAATTTAGACAAGAAGCCTGCGAAGAAATCGCCTTCCGCACCTTTTACCACATCGACCTTACAGCAAGAAGCCTCGAGAAAGTTGTATTTTTCGGTAGGAAGAACAATGCAAGTTGCGCAACGCCTCTATGAAGCAGGATTGATTACCTATATGAGGACTGATAGTGTGAATCTTTCAGGAGAGGCCATAAATGCTACGAAAAATGCTATTGTGGGAAATTATGGTGAGAAGTATAGCACGGTAAGGAACTTTAAAGGAAAATCAAAAGGGGCGCAAGAAGCACACGAGGCCATTCGCCCAACTGATATCACTAATCAATCTCCGTCTTTGGAGCGTGACCAATCAAAGTTATATGAGCTTATTTGGAAACGGACCATAGCATCACAAATGAGCGATGCACTCTTAGAGCGTACTAATGTAAAAATCAAGGCGAATGCCCATGCTGACGAGTTTACAGCAAATGGTGAGGTCATCAAATTCGATGGTTTCCTTAAAGTGTATTTGGAAGGCATTGATGATGAGGATATGGCCGAGGAGCAAGAAGGAATGCTTCCGGCAATGAATGCAGGCGATGGTCTTGAGAATAATTATATTTCTGCCACAGAACGTTTTTCTAGACCTCCATATCGATTTACCGAAGCCTCCTTGGTAAAAAAGCTCGAAGAACTCGGTATCGGAAGACCTTCGACTTATGCCCCCACAATTTCGACTATTCAGAACAGGGGCTATGTAGAGAAAGGAACTGTTGAAGGTGCTGAAAGGGCCTATACACAATTGCTGCTCGAGGAGGGTAGGGTAAAGGAAAAGAACCTTACTGAAATGGTAGGTTCAGACAAGGGTAAAATGGTGCCGACCGATATAGGTATGATTGTGAATGATTTTTTAGTAAATCATTTCGCTAATATTCTGGACTATAATTTTACGGCCAAAGTTGAAGAGGACTTTGATGAAATTGCCGAGGGCCGTGAAGATTGGCAAAAAGTAATGAAAAATTTCTATGAAGATTTTCATCCCAAGGTGCTTGATGTTGAGGAGAATGCGGATCGCGCAAGCGGTGAACGTGTGTTGGGTAAAGATCCAAAAACCGACAGACAGGTTTCTGTACGTTTGGGTAGATTTGGGCCAATGGTTCAAATAGGCACGGTAGAAGAAGAGGAAAAACCCCTGTTCGCAAGTTTGCTGCCCAATCAGTCATTGAGTGCCATCACCTATGAAGAAGCGATGGATCTTTTTAAATTACCAAGAAAACTTGGGGCTTTTGAAGGCGAAGAAATAGAGGCGAATTCTGGTAGGTTTGGGCCCTATGTGAAGTTTGGTAAAAAATTCGTGTCTATGGACAAGGGTGAAAACCCTATGGAGATAAGCTTAGAAAGAGCTATTGAACTTATAAAAGAGAAACAAAAAGCCGATGCCCCCATTGCTGTGTATGAGAATAAAGATGTGCAAAAAGGAGTAGGCCGTTTTGGCCCTTTTATCAAATGGGACGGAATGTTCATCAATGTGAATAAAAAATATAATTTTGATGAGCTTTCGCAAGGCGATATCGAGGAATTGATCGAGGCTAAAAAGCAGAAAGAGATCGATAAAGTAGTACAAGATTGGCCAGAAGAAGGTATTCGTATAGAAAAGGCGAGATGGGGTAGGCATAATATTATAAAGGGTAAGGTCAAGGTTGAACTTGCAAAAAGTGTCGATGCTGCTAAAATGCCTTTGAAAGAAGCAAAAGCATTGATTGAGAAGAAAACGCCGAAGAGAAAGACCAAGGCGAAACCAAAAGCCAAAAAGAAGTAACCGCTAGAATTTTTGTCATTGGTATTTTTATAGCCTAGTCTTATGCGTTAAGAGCAATACCCCTCAATGACCGCAATGCTGAAATAAAGTAATAGGTACAAGGAACGTAAAGAACAACCCATAAATTTCCAAAACATTCGCTTAAAATGGCATTTGATTTTTTAGTTCCGGTAGAGGATAAAGTGTTGGCACATTGCGAACTACTTCCTGCGCAGGCATTAGGCAAGCATATTCATATTCACACGGTTAGAGATGGTTTGCCGGTGTTGGCGATTGCATCGATGGCCATAGTAGGGGTGAGAGAGTCGAGAAATGCATTCGAGAAAAAGATTGAAAAACTCGACGTCTCCGCTATACGATTGCAATTGTACAAACTTATGTTGGGCAATTGGAATTCTACGGTAGTCGACCTCGGTGATATCGAGGAGGGTGAATCTGTTGAGGATACGTATTTTGTGGTCAAGGAAATTGTAGCGGGACTTTTAGAAGAGAATATTGTGCCCATCATTATAGGAGCCACACAGGATATCACCTATCCTGCATATAGGGCTTTTGATGGTATTGTCGATATGGTCAATCTCGTAGCCGTCGATAGTCGTTTTGATTTTGGTATGGATGATGAATTGATATCCTCTCATTCCTATATGAGTAAAATCATAACCGACAAACCAAATAACCTGTTCAACTTTTCAAATATCGGGTATCAAAGTTACTTCAACGCTCAAGAAGAAGTTGATCTAATGGAACGTCTTTTTTTTGATGCATACCGGTTGGGCGATGTAGTTGCCGATATAACCATGGTGGAGCCCGTGCTAAGAAATGCACATATGATTAGTTTTGATGCCCGTGCCGTAAGAGCCGGAGAAGTAGGGTCGTCAAATAATTTTTCACCAAACGGGTTTACCGGGCGTGAGATCTGTGCTATAGCCCGCTATGCAGGAATCAGTGATAATGTGCGTGTATTCGGTATGTACGAAATGGAGAATACCGTGCAATCATGTCAACTTATGGCGCAGATTATTTGGTACTTTATTGAAGGGTTCAATTATCGGATAAGTGAATCGCCATATGATAGGACCGAGAACTTTACTAAATACACTGTACCTACCGAGACAGAGCAGTTAGTCTATTATAAAAGCCATCTTACTGAAAGGTGGTGGGTAGAAGTACCCTCGATTATAACTTCACATACTAAATCAGGGTCGCTGGCGTTATTACCATGCACTGAAAAAGATTATTTGGATGCATGTGACCAGAACATTCCTGAGCGGTGGTATAAAGCATATAAGAAAGGCTTTAATTAATCACAATATTTTTTTGGAAGGGGATAACAGTATCCAATACAATAATTTGCTCAAAACGTAGTTTTAGAGAATAGTATTGCTAATTGTTTGTGCAGTTTATAACCATAATCGAAATTTAACCTAAAGTATGAAGAAGCTATTGTTGTTGTCTATAGCGTTTGTTTTTTTTCTCACAAGTTGTGGGTCTAAAACAAAGGGAGAATTAACCGGAGTCCAAGGAAAAAAGTGGTATCCAGAGAAACCCTATGGAATGGAACTAATCCCGAGAGGGTCTTTCATTATGGGAAAAAGTGAAGAAGATCAGGCAAAAATTTACAATGCCCCTACCAAGACGGTAACCGTACGTTCTTTTTATATGGATGATACTGAGATTACCAACAGCGAATATCGTCAGTTTGTAGAATGGGTAAAAGACTCTATCACAAGAACACAATTGGCCATCTTGGCAGATGATTTGGGCCTAAGTGCTGAAGATGGTGGTATCGGAGATTATGCATTTAAAGATGCCGATACTACAAAAGCATCAGTCTATGATAAATATATGTTAGATAATTATTCAGGCATGGGTGATACCGGTTATGAAGGCCGTGCTCTCAATAAAGATGAAAACCTGATCTGGGACGTATCTGAATACCCAGATGAGTATTATGCAGAGGTGATGGATTCCTTATATATTCCTGAGGAGGAGACCTACAATGGTCAACGCACCATCGATGTGACCAAATTGAAATATAAATATAATTGGATGGATATCGAAGCTGCCGCTAGATCTAAGACGGGCAGAAGAAAAGATTTTATCCGAAATGAAGAATTGAAAATATATCCTGATACTACGGTTTGGATTAGAGATTTCGAATACTCCTATAATGAGCCCATGCACAATGATTATTTTTGGCATGATGCGTATAGCGAATATCCGGTAGTGGGTATCTCTTGGGAACAGGCGAAAGCGTTCTGTAACTGGAGAACTAAATTTAAAAATGATGATCAAAAGAGCCGTGGCAAACAATTTGTAAATAGATTTAGGCTACCTACTGAGGCCGAATGGGAATATGCAGCAAGAGGAGGTATTGAAAGTGGTACCTACCCTTGGGGTGGACCTTACGTAATCAGTGATACAGGTTGTTTTATGGCCAACTTTAAACCGCAACGTGGAGATTATGCGGCAGATAAAGCCTTGTATACGGTAGAGGCTAAATCCTACGAACCAAATGATTTTAACCTTTTCAATATGGCGGGTAACGTTTCAGAGTGGACGAATTCAAGCTATGATCCTAGTTCATATGATTATGTTTCGACAATGAACCCCAACGGTGGTGACGCCAGTAATGCCAGAAAAGTGATTCGAGGCGGGTCTTGGAAAGATGTAGCGTACTTTCTACAAGTTAGTACCAGAGATTATGAATATGCAGATTCAGCTCGTAGTTACGTAGGCTTTAGAACGGTACAAGATTATATGGGAGAAGAAGATTCAACCCAATAATATAGTAAAGATTAAATACACCCCAATAGATATTGGAAACAATCAAATTTTAACCAAATTCTTATTTGTTAACCTTAAATTAAATTAAAAATTATGGCACAGTCAAAATCAACAAAAAAATTATTTAACATGGCCTATGGCCTTGGCGCATCAGTAGTGATTATTGGTGCACTGTTTAAGATATTACACTGGGAGCTTGGCCCCCTTAACGGAGGTATCCTCCTTGCTATTGGTCTTATTACCGAAGCACTTATTTTTGCGGTCAGTGCCTTCGAACCCGTAGATGATGAACTCGATTGGTCTTTGGTATATCCAGAATTGGCCGGTGGAGCGACTAACGGAAGAGTAAATGAGGCTGCCGAGGCTGTTGAAGCTGAAGGTCTTTTATCTAGAAAATTAGATGAGTTGTTAAAAGAGGCAGGGGTTGATGTTAACCTTATGGAAAGCCTAGGAACAAGTATTAAAAATTTCGAAGGTGCTGCCAAAGGTATCGCCCCAACAGTAGATGCAATGGAATCTACCAAGAAATATTCTGAGGAAATGTCTCATGCTGCTACACAAATGGAATCATTGAACAGCTTGTACAAAGTACAGTTAGAGAGTGCTAGTAAACAAGCTTCAGTAAATGAAGAGGTTGTTCAAAACGCATCTGCACTTAAAGATCAAATGGAATCATTGGCTACCAACCTTTCTTCCTTGAATGGCGTATATGGCGGTATGTTATCGGCCATGACCAGAAACTAATTAGATTTAGTACACAAACCCAGATCAAATTAATAATTAAATCTAATTAAAAATATGGCTTCAGGAAAAGCAACGCCACGTCAGAAGATGATCAACCTAATGTACTTGATCTTTATAGCAATGTTGGCCTTAAATATGAGTAAAGAGGTTCTAGCAGCTTTCGGAATAATGAATGAAAAGCTAGAGACTTCAAATATGAAGACTACAGAAAGTAACCTAGCTTTCTTAAATGGTCTAGAAACTAAAGCATCTGAAAATTCTGATAAGTTCGGAAAATTGTATAAAGATGCACAGCAGATAAAAGAATTGTCACAAGAGTATTTTGATTATTTGGGAGGCTTGAAATCAGGAATGTTGGAAAAAGTCGAAGATCCAAAGGATTATGCCCGAATGGACAATGCTGATTATTTAGATGATTTGTTCTTTCAAGGAGATAATCTTTCCGAAGGAGGAGAGGAATTCATGAAACGAATCAATGATTATCGCACGCAAGTAGCTGCAATATCACCGGCCGCTTTGAAAGACGCTGTGAATTCTCGTTTTCAAACAGGAGATGAAAACGGTAAAGTTAAAAAGAGAGATGGCTCAAAACAAGATTGGATCAACTATCACTATGAAGGGTATCCTTTAGTAGCTTCTCTTGCTAAACTGACTGCGCTGCAGTCTGATGTGAAATCAACCGAAGAAGACGCCTTAAAATCAATGTTAGAGGGTGAGTTGACCAATCAGGTCTCACTGAAAAACTTTGCGACTTCACTTTATGCATCTAAATCTGCATTCTATAGTGGAGAGAAATATGATGGTAAAATCATTATTAGCAAGACTGATAATTCATCTACCCCAGTCAGGGCAGAATTAACCCTTGACGGTAGAAAACTTTCAGCAGGAAAAGATTATGTCATCGAAGCAGGTGGTGTTAAAATGTTGATAGGAGCTGGTGCTGCTGGTGACCATACCCTTGCCGGAAATCTGTTTTTCAAACAAGATGGCGAAGAAATAGCTGTAGAAGTTAAGAATTCTTTTGCAACCATCTCTAAGCCTAATGCTGCTTTAATCGCAGCTGATAAGATGAACGTTGTTTATCGTGGAGTATCAAACCCCATGTCAATATCGATTCCTGGTATTCCTAACAATAGAGTGACTGCCTCTGCGGTTGGTCTTAAAAGGAGAGAAGGTAGTAGGTATATCATGAACCCAGGAAAAGGAAGAACAGTAACCATTACTGCCTCTGGTAAATTACCTGATGGCCAAACGGTATCCTCAAGATCTGAGTTTAGGATCAAAGATATTCCAAGACCTGCAGGTTCGGTTCGTGGAGAATTAGGTAGTACCAAAATGCCAAGAAAGAACTTGGAGGTATCTACTATTGGAGCCATGTTAGAAGACTTTGATTTTGATTTGAATCTTGCGGTCAGCGGCTTCAAATTCAAAGTGCCAGGTCAGCCTACTGTAAGTGTTAAGGGGCGTAAATTAGACAAAAGGGCCAAATCTGCCCTGCGAAGAGCTAAAAGAGGTGATGTTGTTCAAATCTTTGATATCAACGCCTATATTACGAATAACAAAAGCTATAAATTGAAAAAAGTATCTTCTGTTGTAATAGAGATAACAAACTAGTAAAAATTGAGTACCGAGCAACCTTACAAGGTAGCTCGGTATTTTTAAAAGTGAAATCAACATGAATTGGAAGAATGTTTTATTAATCGGAGCGGTTGTCATACTACCTGCCTCTATGATGGCTCAAGCGAACATCTTAAACGCTAAAAAGCCACAGGAGATAGGCCAGAAGACCGAAGCTCAAATAGCCTTGGACAATGATGCTCCTCTAAAGTATGGCTACGTGGATGACAGAGATATTCTTTGGTCCAAGACCATATGGGAGGTGATTGATCTCGATGAACGTGTCAATTTTCCGATGTACTATCCTACAGATACCATAGATATTGGTACTGATAGAAGATCCCTTTATGATGTATTGATAAAGAACATTAAAAACGGAAATTTGGATGAGGTGTATGTAGATTCATATTTTACCGAAAAAAGAATTTTCAGTGATTTGGAAGCTACCTTGCGAAAAGTAGATACTACCGACCTTGGTTATGAACAGATCAATGCCGGAGAAGAGGTCTCTGCTGAATATATAAACCAGAGAGATTTAACAGCAGCCGATATTGAAGAGTACCGTATCAAAGGAATGTGGTATTTTGACAAGCGCCAAGGAGAATTGAAGTACCGTTTATTAGGTATTGCTCCTGTTGCCCCTGATGTTAACTTTATCGACGATGAATCTATGGATCCATCGGATGCCAAAGTAGAACTTTTCTGGGTGTGGTACCCAGGTGCCAGAGAAATCTTGCACAAGGCAAAGGTTTTTAACCAGCGCAATTCAGCGCAGCCCATATCTTTTGATATGCTGCTGAACTCTCGAAGGTTTAATGGCGTCATCTACAGAGAAGATAATGTTCACGGAGATCGTCATATAAAGGACTATGTCGCCGAAAATGCATTGTTTCAATTGCTTGAGTCTGACCGTATAAAAGAGGTTATCAGAGATAGGGAACAAGATATGTGGTCCTATTAAAGATTTTATAATATTCCAATTCAATAATACTAAAAACGCCCTGACAGAAATGTCAGGGCGTTTTTTTATGTGCCATGGTAGGGCAATCTGCGAACCCATTACATAAAATAGCAGTGGCTTTCGATGTCGTTTGTTCACAATAATTGGGGTAGGCGTACCCTCGAGAAGACCAAGGGCATAAGTTCGAACTCAGGTTATAACCCATTTTTTTTGTCAATTCGAGTTTTAAAACGAGCGTTTAGAAACGCTAAATCAATACATTACTAATAAAAAGTGGTGAAAACGCGTATGATAAAAATGAAACAGATACTGAAGTAAAGTAAATAGTGTTGGCGTAGTTAGCAGTGAATAGTTGCTTTTGCTAACTTTACCGCATGATTGACTATATAATCGTTGGCCTTGGTTTGGCAGGTGTCTCCTTCTGTGAACAACTGGAGCGAAACGATAAGACATTTAAGGTTATCAATGATGACTCTCAAACTTCGTCGAAAGTAGCTGGCGGAATGTACAATCCTGTTATTCTAAAACGGTTCACATTGGCATGGATGGCCAAAGAACAATTGGAGATTGCCCTACCTTTATATTGCGGACTTGAAAGAAAATTACAGACGAAATTTAATTATACGATTCCGGTGCTGCGTAGGTTCGCTACAATGGGTGAGCAAAACCTTTGGTTCGAGGCCTCAGACAAAGCAGGCTTAGACTATTTTTTATCTGATGAGATTCTTGCGAATAAAAATGTAGCTATAGATGCGCCCTTTGGTTATGGGCAAGTATTGTATACGGGTAGGATCGATACCAAGAAATTACTATCGACATTCGGTGAATATCTGTTGAAACAAAATAAGTTGATTGAGGAAACTTTTGATTATGATGCACTGCGAATTGAAGAGGGCCATGTGGAGTATAAATCAGTTAAGGCCAAGCGCATAGTTTTTGCCGAAGGTTTTGGGCTTAGAAAGAACCCGTATTTTAAGTACCTTCCTTTACAGGGCACAAAGGGCGAACTCTTAACTATCAGGGCTCCGAGCCTCAAAGAGGCCAATGTGATTAAGGCCTCTGTTTTCAGTATTCCTTTAGGAGATGACCTCTATAGGGTTGGGGCGACCTATAAATGGAAGGATAAGACCAACCTGCCCACAGAAGAAGCAAAAGAAGAACTACTTGCAAAATTGAATGCTTTTTTACGATGTGATTATGAGGTGGTGGATCATGTAGCAGGTATACGCCCAACAGTCACAGATAGAATGCCTTTGGTAGGTAGGCATCTTGAGCATAAAAACCTGTACGTATTGAACGGTTTTGGGTCTCGGGGGGTAATGGTAGGCCCTTATGCCGCCAAACAGTTGTTCGATGCTATTGAACACCGTATCCCTATCAATAAAAAAATGAACATTGAACGCTTCGCCATACATTGAACAAGAAAGCTACATATGGTATTGTGTTTGGGGCCATTATGGCTGGCGCTAGTGGTGTGATTATTAAAAACATTGATAGCTTGAATGCTACGTCTATAGCATGGTTTCGTACCGTGGTGCCCACAGTCATTGTTTTAATATGGATGATGGTTAACCGTATAAGGCCCTTTCATGGAAATTATATAAAAATGACGATCGGTGGCCTGATCAATACCCTGAGAATCTATCTGTACCTTATCGCCTTTATATATACGTCGATAGGTAATGCCGTTATACTTTTTTATACCTGGCCTATACTCGTTGGTGTTTTAGGGTTTTTGTTTTTAGGAGAGAAAATAGATAAATATCAATCAGCACTTTTAGGGCTGACTTTTTTGGGTATTATTCTGGCTTATTCAGACAAGGCTTTCAGTTTTGAAAATCAAGACTTTTTAGGAATGATGGCCGCCCTCGGAGCCGCTTTTTTCAATGCGGTAACCGTAGTGTTGTTCAAATCTGAAGTCAAGAACTACCGTAATTTTGAAATGTTATTCTATCAGAATTTCTTAGGAGTCTTTATCTTCTTACCCTTTTTTATATGGGGTTTTGACGATGCGAAAATAGGTGATATGGGTCTTGGATCACTATACGGACTAATGGCAGGAATCGTAGTTTTCGGATTGTTTTTTTACGGTTTAAAATATTTAAAGGCGGCAACGGCCTCTACCTTGATGTATATCGAGGTCGTGGGCGCAATTATTTATGGGTATTGGTTCTTTGGCGAGGTGTTGAGTACTAATATGATCCTAGGCGGACTTCTGATTATGACAGGTAATTTTCTGCTTATTCGGCTGAATAGTAAGAAACAAGTGGAAAATAATCACAAACAATCCTGAGGCTCTTTCTTAGGAAGTATGATTAAAATTGAATAAAAGCTTCAGTTGGCTGATGTCTTCGGCTTGTAACTGACGAAAAAATTAATCCAAATATTTCGCGACAGTCTAACAATTACCGGCATAAAAACAATCATAGTAGTGACAATGGCTATAAAGCTCGACATTAATGACATTCCAAAGAATAAAAAGGTAATCACAAAGGCCGCTAGTGAAAAGGCAATGCCAACACCATAACTGACATACATAGCACCGTAGAAGAAAGAAGGTTCCATCTTATATTTGGTGCTACAATGAGAACATCGCTCGTGCATTTTGAATAAATTTCCTAATCTGTAGGGGTTTTTGTCCAAATACATGCTTTCTTCATGACATTTCGGACAACTTCCTGTTAAAATGCTGTAGAGTTTGTTTCCTTTTTTTAACATTTGCAAAAGTTTTGGCAAAAATACATTTTTGTCCACGTATTAAACGTAACAATCATCACAAAGAATGCTAAATATACACAGCCTTTCGGTTTCCTTCGGAGGGGAATATTTGTTTGAAAAAATATCATTTCGTCTCAATGGGGGAGACCGTGTTGGTCTTATAGGAAAGAACGGAGCGGGTAAGTCGACCTTATTGAAATTGTTGTCCAAAGATATGCCCCTCGATTCAGGGACCATAGCCATGGAAAAAGACATCAAAATAGGTTTCCTTAGACAAGACATCGATTTTGAGCAGGGCAGAACGGTATTAGAGGAGACCTATCAGGCTTTTGAGGAAATAAAGGCCTTGGAGTTGAGGTTAGGTGATATCAATCATCAATTGGCCGAACGCACCGATTATGAAAGTGAGGGCTATCATCAGTTAATGGTAGATTTGAATGACGTTACCCATCTCTACGAAATTATAGGAGGATACAACTATCAGGGTGAAACTGAAAAAATACTTCAAGGGCTAGGTTTTAAAAGAACCGATTTCGATAAAAAAACAGATACTTTTTCCGGTGGTTGGCGAATGCGGATTGAGTTGGCGAAACTTTTATTGCAAAGTAATGATGTATTGTTGCTCGATGAGCCTACGAACCATTTAGATATAGAATCTATTATTTGGCTTGAACAGTTTCTTAAAAATTATTCAGGTGCGGTGGTAATAGTATCTCACGATAAGATGTTTTTAGATAATGTGACCAATAGAACCATAGAGATTTCCTTGGGCCGTATTTACGATTATAATAAACCCTATACCGAGTATTTGAAGCTTCGCAATGAAATGAGGCAACAACAATTGAACGCCCAAAAGAATCAGGAAAAAGAAATTCAACAAGCAGAACGCCTAATTGAAAAGTTTCGGGCAAAGAGCACCAAGGCATCTATGGCGCAGTCGCTGATTAAGAAATTGGACAAAATAGAGCGAATCGAGGTCGATGAAGATGATAATAGTGTGATGAACCTTCGGTTTCCTATCTCGATAACACCAGGAAAAGTGGTTGCTGAGATTGAAAACCTGTCTAAAAGCTATGGCGACAATCATGTACTTCAGAATATTAATCTTTTGGTGGAGCGCAATAGCAAGACCGCCTTTGTGGGTCAGAACGGGCAGGGCAAATCTACTTTAGCGAAAGTGATGGTGGGTGAGCTTGATTATCAGGGTCATCTGAAGCTTGGGCACAACGTGCAAATAGGCTATTTTGCTCAAAACCAAGCGGAGTATCTAGATGGGTCGAAGACCGTTTTAGATACTATGATTGATGCTGCCAATGAAAAGAACAGGAGTAAGGTACGTGACATTTTGGGGTCTTTTCTTTTTAGGGGCGATGAAGTAGAGAAATATGTTAAGGTACTATCAGGAGGGGAGCGCAATCGATTGGCTTTGGCGAAAATGTTACTTCAACCCTTTAATGTATTGGTTATGGATGAACCGACCAATCACCTCGATATAAAATCAAAAAGTGTATTGAAACAAGCACTGCAAAACTTTGAGGGTACTTTGATTTTGGTTTCGCATGATAGAGACTTTCTTCAAGGATTGACCAATAAAGTGTACGAATTTAAGGACAGGAAGATAAAAGAATATTTGGGTGATATTGATTTTTATCTTGAACAACGCAAGGTGGAAGATTTTAGGGCAATAGAAAAAACCCAAGAAAAGTCAAAAAAGAAAACCAAGGTCAAGAATAAGGGGGTTTCCTTTCAAGATCAAAAAAAGTCAAAGTCACTAAAGAACAAATTAAGTGCCGTTGAAAGCTCTATATCAGCGCTTGAAAAAGATATTTCCGATATCGACCATGATTTACTTATGCAATATGATACCACTATTGCTAGGCCTAATTTTTTTGAAAACTATCAGAACAAGAAAAAAGATTTAGATGAGTTAATGAAGAATTGGGAACAAATCACTGTAGCTTTGGAGCAAATAGATTTGTAGGAACAAGTAAAATATGAAATATTTTTCCTACACCACATAATATCTCACTTTCGCAACAAAAAAGGGCGTTTTATCGAATATTTTTGATTTGAAGCTATTATTTAACGTAATTCGTAGTGTAATTCGTAGTAAATCATTGAATATGTACCCTCGAAATTTTGTGAAAGATTCAAAACTGTTTTCCTTAAAAAGAATTAGTACTTTGGTAATGCTGTGTTTCTTTACTATTAACACAATTTCTGCTAAAATTCCTAAAGAGGAGAAGAAGGCTTTGCTCGACTTATATAGGAGTACCAATGGGGCGCATTGGGTCAAAAAATGGAATTTAAATGCCCCAGTTTCAAAATGGTACGGTGTGAAGATCAAAGATGATCATGTCGTCGAAATAAATTTGTTCAGGAACAACCTCATGGGTAAGATTCCAGAGAGTATGAACAAACTTAGCTACCTCAAAGTGCTTAACCTGGCCTTTAACAATATTACCGGTGAACTACCTGAAAATATTATGCTTTTGAGTCAATTGAAGATTTTAAAGTTAGAAATGAACCGGTTGACGGGGCCCATTCCGAATGCTATCGGAAAATTGAAAAATTTAGAAGAACTTACACTATTCAATAATTTCATATCAGGGCATATACCAAATAGTATTGGAGAGATTAGCAAGCTCAAGGTTTTAAACTTATCGAGTAACAATATAATTGGTCGAATTCCAACAGCATTGGGTAATCTTGTCCAATTAGAGAGCTTAGGTTTGTTTGAAAACTCCTTGTATGGAGAAATACCTTCTGAGATGGGAAATCTAAGCAAGTTACGAGAACTAGTTTTGGCGAACAATCAATTGGGGGGCGATATACCAGTAGAATTTGGGCAACTCGCGAGTCTTGAGGTTTTACAGATTCAAAACAACCAATTTAATTCTTTCGAGAACTTGCAAATGATGGATTCTCGTCAGTTTTTGGCTTTTGATTATGACGGTTTTAATAAAGAAGATAATAAGGCAGGTTTTAAAGAAATCAATTTCAACAAAACTAGAATGGCCGATACAAAGTTTGAAGATGAGGATAATGATTAGTTGAGTTTAATTTTTTGGTTAAAAAAGTTAAGGGAGAAGCCAAGGTGCATCTCCTTTTTTTTGCTTAAACTAAAGGTTGATTTAGGATAGATTTAACATTAGTTGCATGTGCAACTAATTGTTTTTCCTTAGTTTCGCTAAATGAAATCGAAGGGGTGTATTAGTGATTTTGAAAATTCTCTTGCCCCTTGCTTAGGTAAAACTGAAAAAGTGGTGGGCTACTATCTACAGGAAGCCTTCCATTCTGCAAATTTAGATTTGACCAAAGAGCAAATGATTGTGCTAATAAAACTCCACCTAAAAGATGGCTTGAACCAGAATGAATTGGCAATGTTGACCTATCGAGACAAGTCTTCTCTTGCGCGCTTATTGTCGAAAATGGAGAGAAAAAATTATATCGTAAGAAAACAGAATAACGAAGATAAACGAATCAATGAAATATTTTTGACTGATGATGGAAGGTCTATTTTTAAGCGTAGTAAGCTTGTTGTCGAAGGTCTTAGAGCAATTATGGAAGAAGATATTTCAGAAGTAGATAAACAGAGGGTAATTCAAATCCTAAAAAAAGTTCAATTCAATTTAACGGCTAGAAGAGGAGCATTGTAACCAACATTATAAGAAAAATAATATCATCGATTTTAAACGCGCTCAATTAATTAGAACCGTTTTTTCTTCCGCAAAGATTGTTGAAACCAAAGAGGCCTTAAACCAAAAGCAGAAAAGGCAGTCAAACTAGTATAACCAACATTATGAGAAAAATAATTTTATCAGTTTTAGGTATTCTATTAATCATTGTGGCCGTTTTCCTTGCCAAGATGATAGTGGATAGTAAAACAAGCCTTAAGCCAAAAGCAGAAAAGGTGATTAAAACGGTATTTACAGCGGTGGTTCACAACGGTACCGTGCCCATAGTGGTGCCTACTAATGGAAATTTAAGGGCAAAACGTCGTGTTGAACTGTATGCTGAGGTGCAAGGAGTATTTAAATTGGGTAACAAGCTCTTCAAGGAAGGGCAGTCGTATAGGGCAGGGGAGACGATCATCAGAATTGATGCTTTGGAATATTCGGCCAGCGTACAATCTGCTAAAAGTAGTTTATACAATCAGCTGACCTCAATAATGCCCGATTTACGATTAGACTATCCAGATATTTTTCCGAAGTGGCAAGCCTATCTTAGCGAGTTTGACATGAACAAAAGCATTCCTGAGCTACCTGAAATGACTTTAGAAAAAGAAAAGTTCTTTATTTCTGGACGTGGAATCTTCACGGGCTACTATACGGTTAAAAACTTAGAACAACGATTGGCTAAATATAGGATTTCGGCACCTTTTAAAGGTATTCTTACCGAGGTTTTGGTTACTGAGGGAAGCCTGGTGAGAGCGGGTCAAAAACTGGGAGAGTTTATAAATACCGATGTGTATGAGCTTGAAGTGGCTGTAGGTAAGGCTTATAGCGATTTGTTGACCATTGGTGAGAAGGTAGCCTTGATCGACTTGGACAGAACAGGAATATATACGGGCAAGGTAAGCCGTATCAATGGCAGGGTGGATCAAGCTTCTCAGACGATTAGAGTATATATAGAAATACATGACAATAGGCTTAGAGAAGGCATGTATTTAGAGGCGAACTTAGATGCCAAGGAAGAGACCAATGCTATCGAGATTGATCGAAGTCTGTTGCTTGACAATAATAAGATTTTTGTGGTTAGAGATTCTATTTTGGATGTAATAGATGTGAATCCCGTATTTTTTACCAATAAAAAAGTAGTGCTCAAAGGTGTGCCAGAAGGTATTCGTATTATTGAAAAACCTCTTGCCGGGGCATATGTGGGCATGTTGGTAAAGGTTTTTGAAGAAAACGAAGTTATTAATACATCCAATTCTAAGGAATAATGAGAGGAGTAATAGCCTATTTTATTAAATATCATGTTGCGGTCAATGTGATTATCATTGCTTTTTTCATTTTTGGGGTTGTAGGGGTGTTTTCGTTGAAATCTTCTTTTTTCCCGTTGACCGATTCTAAGAACATTACGATAACCATTATATATCCAGGGGCATCTCCGCAAGAAGTAGAAGAGGGTATAGTACTGCAAATAGAGGACAACCTAAAAGGTTTGGTCGGTGTAGATAGGGTTACCTCGACCTCTAGAGAGAATAGTGGATCTATTAACGTAGAAGTTGAGAAAGGTAGAGATATCGATTTTATGCTTTTACAGGTGAAGAACGCTGTAGATAGAGTGCCCTCGTTTCCATCAGGAATGGAGCCCTTGGTAGTCGCCAAGAGAGAGTCCATACGACAGACTATATCATTTGCTATTAGTGGTGATGAGATACCCTTGGTGACCCTCAAACAAATCGGGAGACAGGTAGAGAATGATCTTAGAGGCATCGAAGGCATTTCACAAATAAGTACTACTGGCTATCCAGATGAAGAAATAGAAATTTCTGTTAATGAAAATAGCCTTCTGGCCTACAATGTTTCTTTTAATGAGGTTGCGCAAGCTGTTGGTAATGCCAATATACTGGTTACTGGGGGTAATATTAAAACCAATGCCGAAGAGTATTTGATTAGGGCAAATAATAGAAGTTACTATGGCGATGAACTATCGAACTTAATTATTAAGGCAGATGCTTCTGGAAGAACCGTTAGGCTAAAAGATGTTGCCCATATCAGAGATCGATTTTCTGAGACGCCCAACGCTTCTTTTTTTAATGGAAATTTATCGGTAAATATAACCATCACTAGTACCAATACAGAAGATTTAATTTCTTCGGCGGAAAAGGTAAAAGAGTATATAGAAGCGTTTAACCAAAAGTATAACAATGTCGAATTAAGTGTAGTCAATGACTTGTCCAAAGTTTTAAACCAACGCACTCAACTCTTGACCGAGAATGCCATAATCGGAATGATTTTGGTGCTGCTTTTTTTATCACTCTTTTTAAATACGAGATTGGCTTTTTGGGTAGCTTTTGGCTTGCCGATTTCCTTTTTGGGGATGTTCATTTTCGCACCCATGTTCAATGTTACCATTAACGTCTTATCATTGTTTGGTATGATTATAGTTATTGGTATTCTAGTTGATGACGGCATTGTTATAGCAGAGAACATATACCAGCACTATGAAAAGGGAAAAAGCCCGGTACAAGCTGCTATAGATGGCACAATGGAGGTGATTCCACCCATTGTGTCGGCTATAATTACCACCATATTGGCCTTTTCGATTTTCTTCTTTTTAGAAGGAGGAATTGGTGAATTTTTCTCCGAAGTTTCGGTCGTCGTAATACTTACATTAGTCGTTTCTTTGGTCGAGGCGCTAATTATTCTGCCTGCGCATTTGGCGCATTCCAAAGCCTTGAGAGCTCAAGATGATTCGCCAAAAAAAGGAATAGCCAAACTATTTTCCGAATTAAGAGTTATTAATAAAGTAGGAGATAATATCATGGTTTGGATGCGCGACAAAGTATATAGCCCCTCGCTTAGGTTCGCCATAGAACATAAGATGTTAACCTTTTCCTTTTTTGTAATGGCCTTGATGCTCACCTTAGGCTCCATTGGCGGTGGTATAATTAGGACCGCTTTCTTTCCAAGAATAGCAAGTGATCGGATAATGATCGAGTTACGAATGCCAAATGGGACCAATGAAAAAATTACTGATTCTATTATTAGTGTAATATATGAAAAAGCAAAAATTGTAAATCAAGAGTTTACCGATACGTATTTACAAGGAACAGATAAAACACTTTTTGAGAATACGATAAAAAATCTAGGCCCAGGTTCTTCCTCGGCCTCATTGACCATTAATCTTCTTCCAGGAGAAGAAAGACCCGATGCCGTACGTTCAGACATGGTATCGAATAGATTAAGAGAGTTGGTAGGCCCTGTAATCGGAGCGGAAAGTCTTATTTATGGTTCTGGCGGAAATTTTGGAGGCAGTCCTGTATCGGTTGCTCTGTTGGGTAGTAATATTACAGAGTTAAAGGCTGCGAAAGCAGAGCTAAAAACCATACTAGAGAATAATTCACTGCTAAAAGATGTAGAGGATAATGACCCAGCGGGGATAAAAGAAATACGCCTCGAGTTAAAAGAAAGTGCGTACGCACTAGGTTTAAATTTAAGAAGTATTATGGCTCAGGTTCGAGCGGGCTTCTTTGGCGTTCAAGCACAACGTTTTCAGCGCGGGCAAGACGAGATCAGGGTTTGGGTGCGTTATGATAGAGAGAATAGGTCGTCTATTACTGATTTAGATGAAATGCGTATTGTTACTCCTAGCGGTAGCAGGGTGCCTTTGAAAGAGATTGCAAGTTATACTATTGAGCGTGGCGATGTGGCCATCAACCATTTAGATGGCAGAAGAGAAATACGAATCTCTGCCGATATAAAAGATGTGAAGACAACTAGTGCTACAGATATTATGACAGATATTCGTACTCAGATAATGCCAGAGATTCAATCAAAATACCCAACGGTAACGGCATCTTATGAAGGTCAGAATAGAGAGGCGGGCAAATTAATGGGGTCGCTTAAGTTCGCAGGGCTTACGGTGCTTCTTTTAATTTACATTACTATAGCCTTTACTTTTAGAAGTTTTAGCCAGCCATTAATGTTGTTGCTTTTAGTGCCCTTTAGTTTAACTGCTGTGGCCTGGGGGCATTGGCTTCATGGTTTTCCGATCAATATACTGTCTATGTTGGGGATTATTGCCCTTATTGGTATTATGGTAAATGACGGGCTGGTACTCATAGGTAGGTTCAATCGCAATTTACAGGAAGGAATGAAATTCGATGATGCTATATTTGAAGCAGGACGTTCGCGTTTTAGAGCAATATTTTTGACCTCCATTACCACTATAGCGGGTTTGGCACCCCTGCTTTTAGAAAAAAGTAGGCAAGCTCAGTTTTTAAAGCCAATGGCCATTGCCATTGCCTATGGAATAGGTTTTGCAACCATATTGACACTCTTGATGTTACCCCTTTTTCTTGCTTTTAGTAATAAATCGAAGGTGATTGCAAAATGGTTATACACAGGAAATGAAGTTTCTAAGGAAGAGGTTGAACGGGCCATTAAGGAGCAAAAAGAGGAAACCTACTTAAATGGGTAAATAACAAAGACTGCAAACAAGACATATATAGAATCGTCTGGGGCTTATGAAATGTATACAATAAGAACCTAAAGAATTAGAAGGTAAAATAGAATGAAAAAAAAGTACACAATCTTCATCACACTTTTTGTATTTACATTTATGACTACCCTTGTAGCACAGGAGGAAAACCTCTCTAAACAAGAAGCGGTCGATTTGGCATTGGTAAATAATTTCGGAATTCAGGTGGCTAAAAACCAAATTGATATTGCCGAGAACAACCAGAGTATTTTAAATTCGGGCTATTTGCCAACGCTTACGGCTACCGCTGGAGCCAGTTATTCAAGAGATGATTCGGTCATAGAATTTCCAGGGCAGTTTAATCAAGATGGTAGTCTTAGGGCAAATGTAGAGTTGGACAAGGCCGAAGCGCAACGCTATAATTCCGCATTGAACGCCAATTACACCCTATTCGATGGCCTAGGGCGGTTTTATAATTATAAACGCTTAAAGGAGCAATATCGGTTGACTGAGCTACAGGCAAGGGAGACCATCGAAAATACCATGCTGCAATTATTCAGTGTGTATTTTGAAGTGGCCAGGTTTACAGAAAATGAATATGTACTGCAACAAGCCTTGGAAGTTTCAGCGAAACGTATACAAAGAGCCGAATACGCTTTTGAATATGGGCAGAATACGAAACTTGATATCTTAAATGCACAGGTAGATGTAACCAATGACAGTATTAATCTGTTGAATACAAGGCAACGCTTGGCCAATACCAAACGTGACCTGAACCTTATCTTGAATCGAAATTTGAATACGGTTTATGAAGTAGATACTTTAGTGCGTTTTATTCCAAAATTACAGCTTGAAGAATTTGTTTCACAAGCGACATTAAACAATGTGGCCCTATTGCAATCTGAACGTAATTTAGCAATTAATGCCTATGATATTAAAGTAAGTAAATCAGGATACTTACCTAATATTGGCCTGAATGGGTCGTATGGTTGGAATTTGAACCAAAGTTCGGCTTCTGCCTTTTTTCCAGGAACGAATACAGATAATTGGAACTTTGGCTTAGGTGCAAGCCTTACTTGGAATCTTTTCGACGGTGGCGGAACTACCGTTCGGGTCAAGAATGCCAAAATCGCGTACGAGAATCAAGAGCTGCTGAAAAAGCAAATAGAATTAGAAGTGAACAGAGATATTCAAAATGCCCTAGCCATATATAATAATCGATTGAGTATATTTTACATTCAAGAGCAGAATGTGAGGACCAACCAGAACAATTTTGAACGTTCAAAAGAACAGTTTCAATTGGGTAGAATAACGTCTATAGAATTTCGACAGGCACAGATTAATCTATTGAATGCCCAGACCAATAAGAATTTGGCCAAGTATGATGCAAAGTTGGCAGAACTTCAAACCTTACAATTGACCGGGCAGTTATTAAATGTCAATTTTTAATCAGGGAGCGATAGCCATAATTAAAATTTAAGCCGCTTGCAGCAAGGCAGATTCCCCGATGTTCTGCCGGGTTCCAATAGTTATCGGAATAAAAAAGAGGCTTCTTATTATAACCTGACTTGCATCGAAATGGTAGAAATTTCTTCTTAATCATAGAATACCTCGATGTCTACATGTGGAAATCTATTATACTGTAGAAGGAAGCGAAGTTTTAATCCCTCCTTGAGGGTTTAACTCCTCGAGGCTTGCCTCGAAATGAAAAAATGTTTTTTCGGAAGCATACCTCGTACTCTTGGGTCAAGGTTGTTGATTCATAGAATACCCCTTTAGTTGTATCACTTTACTCAGTATTTTCGTAGCCCTAACTAGGGCAGGCAAGTATGATTATGCAAATAACTCGAAGCAGGAGAAAACAAAAAAGCAATTTTGTTTTCTGTGACTCATTTTATAATTAAAATGGTATAACTTAGGGCGCAGCGGCCGTTGTTCTTTAACCGACCAAGGGCGTTTATTAACTAAAAAGTCTTTTTGGAACTAAAACAGGGTATATGGCTAAAATAGGTATTGGAATTATAGGAACTGGATCCATTGTCAAGGTGTATGCGAAATGTATAGCCGAACTTAAAGAATCAAAATTAGTAGCACTCTATACAAAGTCCTCGAAAAGAATCGCCGAGGTCGAAAAATTGTTCGGGGTCAAGGTTTATGATGACATTGATGCATTTATGGCCAATCCTGATATTCAATTGATTTGTGTGTGTAATGAAAGTGGCAAACATGGTGAGGCTATTAAAAAATCGGCCGAGGCCGGTAAGCACGTACTGTGTGAAAAACCCTTAGAGCTTACCCCTGAAAAGATTGATGAGGCCATTGCGATATGTAATCAATATAAGGTCATATTAGGCTGTGTTTTTCAGAATCGATGTAGTGCCGATTACAAAATCGTTGAAAAAATGGTTAAAACAGGTGCCTTGGGCAAGCTTTTAATGGGTAATGCCCATATCAATTGGTATAGATCCCCTGAGTACTATTCGAGAAATCCTTGGCGAGGTACGTTGCGATTCGATGGTGGTGCGGCCTTAATTAACCAAGGCATTCATACCATAGATTTATTAGTAAACCTCATGGGCCCCGTAAGGTCGGTCTTTGGTAATGTAAAGACAATGGTGCATCAGATTCAAGGTGAAGATGTGGCTACAGCTCTTCTTAATTTCGACAATGGTAGTGTAGGAGTCATTACAGGGGGTACGGCTTTGTTTCCGGGTTATCCTGAGCGTTTAGAGATTTTTGGGGAGAAGGGCAGTATTATTATGGAAGCCGGTAAGATAAAGGAATGGAATGTGCAAGGAAAGCCAGCGCCTGAATCTAAAAAAGGTGATATAGGGCTAAGCGGTGCAGCAGACCCGACCAATATTGATACTGAAAATCATAAGGCAGTACTGCTTAATATGATCAAAGCCATTAAAGAAAATGGTTCGCCAATGGTCGATGGTGCCGAGGCCAGAAAATCTGTTGAGGTCATCACCGGTATATACCGGTCTTCAAAGGAAGAAAAGTTGATTTATTTTTAAAGCTCAGATTGTACTCAATCAATGAGTAAGCCCATAGCATCTATTTTGATAAAGGCTGTGATTTGTCATATTAATTAATGCAAAGGCGTCTTATCTTTAATCTTTTTTAGGAAAAAATGTACGAACACTTTTTTCAATGCCCCTATTGTTGGGAAAAAATTTCTATGTTATTAGAAGCGTCAGTTCGCAAACAAACCTATATAGAAGATTGTGAAGTATGTTGTAACCCCATAGCGCTTACTCCTGAATTTGAGGATGTACAGTTAGTAGGCTTTGAGGCGATAAGTATTGAACAATAGAGAATACGGCTATTTAGAAATTTTTAGTTAATAAATGAACACCAAATCAAAGTTTGTATTGCGGGCCAAAATACCCACTGCAAGAAGCATGTGGCCTAGACGTCAGAGTTAAAATGCAAGGCTGAATGAGATGATGTGAAAGTCAACTATAAGACGGTGACAAATGATTTAGCTGAGAATCAATTTCATATCTGGACTATGGATTGGGATGAAAATGCTATTTAATTATATCTGGATGATGAGTTGATTAACCACATTGATTTAAAAAAAACGATACATAAGACCAATGACCTTAATCCTTTTCATCAGCCTCACTATATACTGATAAGCCTTGCCATTGGAGGCTCTCAAGGGGGTGATTCGACCTATTTAGATTTTCTCTCGGAGTATGTTGTCGATTATATACGGGTATATCAGAAAAAAGGGTGATTGTAGTTGATTTACGAGCTTTCTACAGCCCTTTCGGCCACCACTTTGAAGCTATAGGTGTCGCGTATTAAGCTGTTCGATTAGTCCATTACCTTGATTTTGCCCCCGAAGAGTTTATTTTTTTCAACGTCTTTAGGGTTGCCGTAAATATAAATATAGCCGCCAGCCTTTACTTTGGCTTCTACCCTGTCAGAGGCCTTTACGTCAGCCCTACCGCCCGCACTAACGGTTACAGTAGTGTTTTTAGTGTCAAGCTTCTCGTTGTATATTTTTCCTCCTGTATTAACAATTGCTTCTTGGGTTTCGGCATTGCCTGTCAGCGTGATCTCACCTCCTGAAACTGATTTGGCGTACAAATTTTCCAAATTCACTTTTAAATCGATTTTTCCACCTTCTTGGACCTTTATTTCTACACGTTTTCCGTTGAATGTCTCGTCTGAGAGAATCTTGGCATTTTCATTGGCGTCCAGTAGAGTCAGCGCTTCCGTATAATATAATTTTGCCATAGCCCCAGCGCCATCCATGAAATTATCGAATTCCATCCGTATTTTTAGAAGTCCGTTCTTGTTAGAGATTTTCACCTCGTCTTTATCATCACCTGTAATGACTAATTTATTCTCGGTACTTTTTACCAAGGTGACAACAATACGATCAAAAACTTTTACTTCGGTAAATTTTTCAAGTAGCTTGTTTGTTCCTTTTTGGGCGATCGTACCCCATGTTACCATAATCAAGACGAGCATTGGAATAAATTTTTTCATACGTGTATTTTTAGTTTATGCAATCTGAGTTTAACAAAACTATATTCAGAAATGATAATTGGATTAAAAGATATGAATTAGACCAACAAATTTAATAGTATTCTTTAAGATTAAGAATTTAATATAATTTTACTTTTAATAAAAGTTTCAGAATAGCTAAATTCACTGACTTTTATATTAAACTTTTAAATTTGTGAAAAAAACTATCATTTATCCTTTAAGGAGAGTAGGTTCATTGTGCTTGCTTTTTTGTACGCTGCTTTTCTTTCCAATTGCATGCAAAACGAGCAAGGTCGTTACCGTTGAATCGCAATCTAAGGCAGTAATTAAAACGGAACAGACTTATACCGAAAAAATTTCTGAAACAAATTTATCTTTTGATATGGTTTTACTTCCTGAAGGAGATTTTATGATGGGAAGTCCTGAAACTGAGGCAGAGCGAAAAACTGACGAGGGGCCTCGACGAAAAGTGTCGGTAGCCAGTTTTTGGATTGGAAGATATGAGATAAGCTGGGAGGTCTTCGAACTGTTCTTTAAGCAGAATAAGCAGATGTTCAAGAATTTGGAAGCGGATAAATTGGGTGCAATAGATGCGATTACAAGGCCGAGCCCACCCTATGAAGACCCTTCTTACGGCATGGGGAAAGATGGTTTTCCTGCGGTGAGTATGTCGGCGTATTCGGCACTTGTTTTTTGCAAGTGGCTGAGTAATATGACAGGAAAATTTTATCGTTTGCCCACCGAGGCCGAATGGGAATATGCAGCAAGAGCAGGAAGCCAAACGGTGTATTCATTTGGAGATTCTTTGAAAGATTTAGACAAGTATGTGGTGTACTATAAGAATTCTGATAGCAAGTACGCCAAGATAGGCACTAAATTGCCCAATCCCTGGGGTTTATTTGATATGCATGGTAATGTTGCCGAATGGACCCTTGATGAATATAGGGAAGATGCTTATACAAGTTCTGATATCGAAAACCCTTGGGTAGTGCCAACCGTAATACACCCTCGTGTTATTCGAGGCGGGTCCTGGGATGATGATGCTGATAAACTACGGTCGGCGGCAAGAACGGCATCAAGCGTGAAATTGCAAAAAAGAGATCCCCAAATTCCAAAAAGCTTTTGGTGGTTTACTGATTCTAATTTTGTGGGTTTCCGATTGGTGAGTCCAAAAGAGCAACCTAGTCCTGAAGAGCAGAAAAAATTCTGGCAGAGGGTATTAGATGAGTAGTGTCGACCTTTATAGGGTCTTAAAGATATGTTTAGACACACTGGTTATCCTAATTCAGGACCACTGATGGCATATTGCGTTTCTGTTTTTCCTGCGTAGCCGTTTGATTTTAGGTGCATTCGGCTAAAACTACGTTGGTGTATAAACCCAAGGGAGAGCAACCATTCTTTAAGTTCGGCTTTGTCAGATAAAACATCGATTACCAAAGCTTGGTCTTTTAAACTTTCAAAAACCACGTAAAGTAATTTTTGGGCTAGTGGTGTAGAATAGGTCATAAGCGGTCCTATCTGAATATAATTGCTTCCATTGCGGCCAAGTACATAGCCTTTTAATTGATTTTCTTCTTTTATCTGCAGGCAGATTTCTTTTCGGCTACCTAATAGAAATCGGAACAAATCAGACCTATTCACTCCAAAAAGCGATGCGTCTAGACTAGCGATGTTCGAAAGTTCACTTTCTGATAGTGGCGACAAATTGTAAATAGTTCCGCCTTGTTGATTATCATCTATAATATGCAAGTTGGTAGAGACCATTCGGCTTATTTCATATTCCTTGACAAAGCCAAGTTTTTTGTACACGGGTATTCCGACCGGTGTTGCATCGAGCTTTATAGATGCACAGTCTTTTAATTTGTGGATTACGGTATTTATTAGAAGCTTACTGACCCCCATACCACGAAAATCTATAGCTACGAGCATCATGCCGATCCATGCTACTTTATTTTGATAATTGATCGCGGTAACAGTGCCTATCACTTGATTTTTAATAAGGGCTACCAGGCAATATTCAGGATTAGAACGCAGTAAAAAAAGCCAATCTTCTTGGGTCTGGTTCCAATTTTCAGCCTTCTTGATTTGCATTACGGCCTTCAGGTCGCTGCGCTGCATTTGCCTTACCCTAATTTTAGTTTCCCCCATTTCAGGTATAAAAAGCACTTTTTAAACAATTTCCTTACATAGTTGTAAAATACCCTATTAACTTACCGTACATGATATACACCAAAACACAAATCAATATAAAGCCTGCTATGGCCAATATATTTTGAATAATCGTGTTTTTATATTTCCCCATTACATCTTTACGGTTAAGCACCAACAATAGGCCTATGGCTATTAATGGTACTGCCAACATAGAGGATGCTTGTGCCAAAATCAAAGAATAAACAGCACCGCCTTTGCCGCTGGCGACAAACATGGCAATAGCCATTCCTACGAGTAGTATTAGCGCGGTAAATATTTTTGGCATTTTTTCTTCCATTGACCGCCCCATTCCCAAACCATCTGATAAAAGACCTCCTCCAATTACCGCATTTACGAGAAGTGAAGAGAAAGCTGCTGAAATAAAACCAAAGGCAAAAACATATTTGGCATAACTACCCAAAAGCAGTTCTAATTGTATCGCCATATCCGCAGCTGAATTTACGGTAATTCCTAGCGGTTTTAAGGTGGCGGCCGCAGTTATAATAACCAATACTGACATTAAGGCGAGTAGAAAAACCCCAAAATTAGAATCCTTAATTCCTTTGTCTTTGTCCTTTAGTTTCCACCCCTTGTTTTGTACCAGATACGATTGGTATAAAGCACAATGAAGCACAAAAGTAGTACCTGCAATTGCAGCTAGTTCCCCAAAATTGTCCATAGAGAATGAACTGGGTACAAACCCCACTGCCGTAGCAATTAGGTCGGGTTTAATAAAGATGAGATTTATAACAAAAGCCAAAATCATTAGTATGACCATAAACATCATCAGCTTTTCTAATGTCTTGTACAAATTCTTAGCAAAGAAGATCAATACCAAAGCACCTAGAGTAAATAAAGGAGGCCAAATTTTTATGTCTATTCCTGTAAGGGTTTCCATACCCATACCTACACCTAAGTTATTGCCGAACTGAAAACTAAGGGCGGCCAAAAAAGAACTTACGCCTATGATTATTGAAAACCATCTGCCATACTTTTCGGCGATTACACCCAAAATAGATTGGGTATGTAATACGCCAAACCGAGTACTCATATTCGAGTATACCGCCATTGAAATGGCGGCAACGAGGATCACCCATAAAAAAGCGTAGCCTTGGGTCGCTCCGATCTTGGTCGAGGTTGTAATACTTCCAGGGCCCAAAACCACAGCTGCCACAATAAATCCTGGTCCTATTGTTTTAAATAAATTTTTAATTTTCAAAATCATTGTTTTCAAGATTTATTCCCATGAGGGATTTTTGGTGTTCAGCGCGTTATTTTAGCAGCCCTAATGTATGAAATTATATACTGACCTCTGCTTCTGTATTCTTAGGCCAGTTAGTGTCTTGAGAAAAGTACAAAGATTTAGGTATAACCAATCATTTGGTAGTCTTGTATAACATTTTTAACCTTTTAATATGGTATGCTTCAGCATTGTTCTCAAATGTGATATATTTGATAAAACTCACAACTTTGGCTCTCAGGTCTTGAGTTGTACTATGTGATAAAAATACGATGAAAGCAGCCTAATCGATCGGTTTTTGAGCCAATCGGTGTTTGGTATGAACAAGGGCTTTCTCATTAATACATATAAAAGAACCCAGAGGAAATGAAAAAAACGATTCTAACCCTATTTTTAGCAAGTACAACCCTATTGTCATTTGCACAAGAAACGTATACGACGAGCTCGGCGAGTATTTTGACCATAACCGGTACATCGACAATTCATGATTGGACCGTGACGGCCAATACCATTCAAGGGTCTTTGAAAGCAGAGGGGAATAGTCTTAAGGAAATCTCATTCGAGGTAGCGGTTGAAAGCATAATAAGCGAGCGTGGTGCGACTATGGATAAGAAGACCCATAACGCCTTGAGGAAAGAAGAACACCCTAATGTGATTTTTTCGGCAGAAGAAATAGAAATTTCAAGTACGGGCAGTCAAAATATTTCAGGAAAATTGAATATTGCCGGTGTGGTAAAGGAAGTGGATATTAAAGTAGAAATTAAGAGGTCTACAGGAGAAATTCGAATACAAGGCGAAAAGAAAATCACCCTCATGGATTTTGATATAAAACCACCCACCGCTATGTTCGGGTCAATTGTTGTCGGTGATGATGTAACTATAAATTTCGATTTGGTTTTCAAGCTAAACTGATAAAAGCTCGTTTCTGTCATTTGTGATTACCGAGAGATGAACTTCTTCTTGACTATTTGTTTTCGGCCTAAAAGAAAAAATTATGATGAGTTCAAATAGGAGCGTTGGAGCGTGTATCATAAAAAGGTGTCCCTTTAAGAATGCTTTCTAAATATATAAAAGTAATGTTGAAAATACCTCACTTCTTATCTGTTGTGACCTTGCTAATGGTAATTGGTTGCAGTGAACCCACACCCTTGGCTGTTGTCTCTGTCTCCGAAACTGCGGGTTTGACAAGGAATATTGAATATATAACGACCATAATTTCTCTTGAGGAGGGGCTAAAAAGTTCTGAAACTCTATTGGTGACCGATTTGGAGAGCAAGAGATCTATTCCTGTTCAAATTATGGATACCAGTATTGATGGGCATAATTATTCGCTTGAAGTCACGTTTCCCGTGAGTGTAAAGGCCAATCAGACAAAAAATCTTCATTTTAGTATCAAAGAGAAAATGAGAGATACTTTGCCCGTAAACCTGATGCTTTCAGAAGATCAGCTCTCAGTCGAAAACCGTTTTTATAAGGCTAGTTTTAGTACTGAAAATGACAAAAGAGGCGGGCAGATAGATGGCATTATTTTGAAAGAGTTTAATGATCAAATTTTGAAACGAGGCCACATATCTATGCATTGGGCACCTAATTTTTCAAAAAGTGATTCAGAAGGCTATTTTACGATGGAAAGTTTATCGCCCTCATCTAAAAATCATATAAGGCAGGGCTTGTATCAGGTCATTAAAAAGCGTTCGGGCATTTCGGATAGCGTTCCAGAAATCAGAATAAAAGGCAGGTATGAATTCTATGTAAATAGTCCCTATTTTTTATTCGAATCGACAATGATTGTTGAAAAAGACGTACAACTAGACCTGCTTCGAAATGATGAAATGACGATGGATAGTCTTTTTACTCATGTCATGTACCAACAAAAAAATGGTGAGATTTTACATTTAGGCCTGTATAACAATGAGCTTGATGTTTTAGAAGAAGACCACATTCCTGATAATGCCCCTTGGTTGGCATTTTATAATATTGATAAAGGATACGGTTTTGGTTCGATACGTCTTGCATATGACAATACTAATTTAGACGGAAACCCCTCGCCTACATATACCCCGTATACCAAGATTAGTAGGGCTTCAAACTCTGGGCGGTATTGGAACAGGGTGTTGATTGGCGAGACTGATATGATGGTCCAAAAAGGAAGTCGTTATAAAGAGAAAAATGCTTATTTGGTATTTAAGGTTGATGTTAGAAAGCCTGAAAAGGAAATCATGGAATATTATACGCGCTTGACATCGCCCTTGGTTGTTACCGTTTTACAATGACCAAAACACTAGCCCTTGTATTGCTTTTAGTTGTAAGCCTCGGATCCAATGCCCAAACCCGCTTCGAATACCGACATCGACAAATGGGCACCCAGATCCGATTGGTGTTTTATACATCGGATCACATACGGGCCGATTCCGCTTCAAAAGCCGTATTCTCAAGAATTGATGAACTCAATGCCGAATTAAGTGATTATTTGGTCGATAGCGAACTTAATATGCTTTGTTTGCAAGCCGGGAAAGACGTCTCAGTTAGCAGCGATCTATACCTAATTTTGAAGGCCTCGGTAGCAGTCTCAGAACAAACAAAAGGCGCTTTTGATGTTACCACCGGTCCTTTGATACGACTGTGGCGTAGGGTTCGGAAAACAAAAATAAAACCTTCTACATCTCAAATAAAAAAGGCGATGCAGAAAGTAGGACATCACTATATCGTATTTCCCGATACGAATACAATTCGGTTAGAGAAGAAAGGAATGCAGCTGGATCTAGGCGGCATAGGCAAAGGTTTTGCCGCCGATGAAGTACTCAAAGTCTTCGAATTGTATGGCATTAGATCAGCCCTGGTCGATATGGGCGGCGATATACGGGTGAGCGACCCTCCGCCGAACAAAAAACATTGGGTCTTGGCTTTTTCATACTACAATGCCGATAGAAAAGAAATTGTTCAAAAGATAAAACTCAAAAATCAGGCCGTGGCCACATCGGGTGATTTATACCAATATCTTGAGATTGATGGTATTCGCTATTCTCATATTATAGATCCGCAAACGGGTATGGCCTTGGGTAACGGCATTCAAGTAACAACGATTGCTACGAATGCAACTTTGGCAGATGCCTACGCCTCAGCTTTTAGTGTCATTGGAATCGAGGAAGCCATAAACAGTGTTCAAGAAATACCATCTCTAGAATTTTTTATGGTCGAGAATTATAAACAAGAACACAAATCATGGCAAAGTAAGGGGTTTATGAACCATTTGGTGGAGTAATACTTTCCGGGCATTAAAATGACCTATACAAGGTACAATCATACAGTTCAAAACAAGGCTGCGTACAGGCCTCTATTTAATCCCTTATTGAGGGTTTAATTCCCAAATGCCTGCCCGCCTATGGAGGAGCTTGCCTCGAAATGAAAAATGTTTTTTCGGAAGCATATCTCGTGTGCTTGGGCCGCGAAATCATTGATTAAAGTAGACTATGTGATGTTTTCAGGTTAAATAGGCATTATATGCTGTTTATGTATATTATTGGCCTTTTGACACATTAAGTCCAAGTAAGAGTATCATTTTATTGTATACTAAAAGTAGTACGGAATGCCTATGCTAGCTGTTGAAATATGATGTATCGTTACTTTTTATTGTTTTTCTATATGCACTTTATATACCTATTCGCAAGAAGAGGATACTAAGCAAATTTCCAATGCTATTCAAGAAATTGGATTACCGCAGATTCAAAACTATAGTCCGGATGATTATAGTGCTTTTGACCAAAATTGGGGGGTTACTCAAGATTCTTCAGGTAGGATGTATTTTGCAAATGGGTATGGAGTTCTATCGTATGATGGTGCTAATTGGGATTTAACTGAATTAGCGAACAAATCAACTGCATTTGCACTAATTTCTTCAAAACAGGGTACAATTTATGTAGGTGGCGCTGGTGAATTGGGTAAACTTGCAATCAGGAATCAGTAAAATTGAATATCCTTCTTCATTTTCTTTTTACAACAACCCCATTATGGTTTATGATATTCAAAGATATTTAGGAAAATTATATATACGGGCTGCCAGTGGTTTATATTATCTGAAAAGCGATGAGAAATTAAAAAAGAATTTATTTGAACCGCTACTAGGTGATTTTAAAATAATTTTTGATA
>JASFYU010000088.1:0-23389 GCA_045046905.1 Flavobacteriaceae bacterium
ATAAGAAAAAGTAAAAACAAAATATAAAAATTCGGATCTGTGTTAATCCGAAAATGTAGTGGCTCTTTACTCACTACGTTTCATAGAAACCGTTGCCCTGAGCGAAGTCGAAGGCTACGAACTAATCTATTTAGTTAATACTTGAGGACTAACAGATTGCCTGCCTTCGTAATGGTGCACTCTTCGTCTCTCTCAAAAATGGTAAAACTGACTCTTTTTAGACCGCCTCTTTTGATTTTTCAATGGTGTTTTAAACATCGACACCCAACGCTTTCAAGAGTTTCTTTGAATTGGCCTTTACGTTGGCCGGTGGATTTAATGACAGTGATTTTTTCAAGTTCTTGATTGCATTTTTAGTATCTCCTATAGTTTTATAGGCCTCGCCCAAACTGTCATACACATTGGCATTTTTAGGATTGTTCTTAACATTTCGTTTAAAATATTCCAAAGCTTTCTGATGTTCTCCAAAACCCAATAACTGATATCCTAAGGTATTAAGTTGATTTGTATTTGCTATATCGGCCATCTCATCGGTCATAACTATAGCCTCACTATTTTTACCCAATTTTCGAAGAATTTGAGATTTAATCGACATATTGTCAAACGTTTTTTGGCTGTAAAACTGTCCGGCTATAGCATTGTCAATCCACTTCATAGCCTCGTTCAAATTGCCTCCGTTATTCATTGAATAGATGGCTGCCTGCTCCCATGTTCGGCGATTGAACCCGGGAGAATCTTGCATTTTCTTTCGAATGTCCTCTAATACAATCGTAGTGATATCCACTTCTATTTTAATGGAATTCGCTTCTTTTCCCATGCTAAGGCTAGAGTAGCCGATGTGGCATCCACAGCGATGAAATTAAAGGTTAGTAACTCGGTATGTGTAACTTCCTCGGTGTCTACATCGACCTGAAGAATAGTATCCGAAGGGTCATAAAAATAACTTCCCCAGGCGTTGTTATTCTTTGAAAATATCACCGTGGCCTTATTATCCTCATGAATGATCATGTGAAGACCATATTTTCCGGCTGCCAAATCATGGCCTTCTATTTTCACATCGTCAGTGAATTTAATCACCGTATTCTCATTGGCCCCTGCTCTCCACGGAGATTCTTTGGCCGTTCCAAATCCTAGATTGTTCATGCCATAGGGTACTAACTCTCCCCATACCTCTCTATTGTTTACACGGGGCCTAGAATAGATGATGATTGCATCGGTAATACCAATGCGCTGTGATACTTTTGCTATTTGACTTCCCCTAGGTAGGTCTAATTGGGCAATAGCATTTGTGGTAAGAAATAAAATCCCTAACATGGTCAAAATCAAGCCTTTTTTGTGCAGATATTTCATGATTTCCTTTTTTTGATTACTATTAAAGTTGTGCCTTTACAAGGTATTTATACTACTGACCTAAATAGGTTATGCTTATGTTAAAGTCATTGTGCAAAATGTTAAAATGAATGTTGAAAGAATACTATTTTATAAACCTGAACCTTAAGTTCTTAGCGTAATATGGTGAATGCTAAGGCGAAATAAAGTTGTTGAACATCGTAATTTTACATGGCAATAACTTAATAAAACAACTACTTTCATTAATTTTGTTAGCTTAGAATTAGATAATTTATGAGTTTAAAAAAGACGTTGTTTGATAAAGTTTGGGATTCACATGTAGTTCGACAAGTGGAAAATGGGCCAGATGTGGTTTTTATTGATCGCCATTTGGTACATGAAGTGACGAGTCCCGTTGCTTTTTTAGGGTTAAAAAATAGAAATACCAAGGTGCTTTATCCCGAACGTACCTTTGCCACGGCGGACCATAATACACCCACTATAAACCAACATCTGCCCGTTGAAGACCCCTTGTCGTTAAATCAGCTGAATGCGCTTGAAAGAAATGCCAAGGAACATGGGATTAGTCACTGGGGACTTGGACATGAAAAAAACGGGATTGTACACGTAGTAGGTCCAGAGTATGGCATCACACAACCCGGTGCTACTATTGTATGTGGCGATTCGCATACATCAACCCATGGTGCCTTTGGAGCCGTTGCCTTTGGCATTGGCACTTCGGAGGTAGAAATGGTCTTGTCTACGCAGTGCATTATGCAGCCTAAGCCGAAAAAAATGCGAATCAATGTTAACGGGGAACTAAACTTTGGCGTTACTCCCAAGGATGTTGCCCTGTATATTATCTCTAAATTGACTACTTCAGGGGCCACCGGATATTTTGTAGAATATGCAGGTGATGTATTTAAAACAATGAGCATGGAAGGTCGTATGACCGTTTGCAACCTGAGTATCGAAATGGGTGCCAGGGGTGGAATGATTGCTCCTGATGAGAAAACATTTGAATATGTAAAAGGGCGTGAATTTACACCAAGTGGTGATAATTGGGATAAGGCCATGACCTATTGGAGTACCTTAAAAACTGATGATGGTGCTTTTTTTGATAAGGAATTAGATTTTAGTGCCTCTGATATTGAACCCATGATTACATATGGCACCAATCCTGGAATGGGATTGGGTATTTCTAAATGTATTCCCATGGCGAATGAGATTGAAGGTGGCGAGGCTACCTATAAAAAATCGCTCAAATACATGGCTTTCAATGAAGGGGAAGACATGATTGGAAAACCCATTGACTTTGTCTTTATCGGTAGTTGCACCAATGGCCGTATTGAGGATTTTAGAGCTTTTGCTTCTATTGTCGAAGGAAGGCATAAGGCCCCTAATGTTACGGCCTGGCTGGTTCCTGGGTCACACAAGGTAGAAGCGGCAATAGCAGAAGAAGGTCTATTGGCTATTTTCGAGAAAGCCGGTTTTGAACTTCGCGAACCAGGGTGCTCTGCTTGTTTAGCTATGAATGACGATAAGGTTCCTGCCGGAAAATATGCGGTAAGTACATCGAACAGGAATTTTGAAGGAAGACAAGGACCTGGGTCACGAACATTGTTGGCCAGCCCGTTAGTGGCAGCCGCTGCCGCCGTTACCGGAAAAGTAACAGATCCTCGTGAGCTATTAAAAAGATAGAGCCGAAATGGGCTATACGCTATTCGCATTTAGCTATTCGTAAATATGAGAATGAGAAACTTAAAGACGTTTAAATAAATTGATTAGCATTATAAGCGTTACTGGCAAATAGCCAAAAAGCGACTTGCTATCAGTCAAAAACATAAAAATGGCATACGATAAATTCGATATATTAACTAGTAGTGCCGTTCCTCTTTCTATAGAGAATGTGGATACGGATCAAATAATACCCGCGCGATTTCTGAAAGCAACAGAACGTGTGGGCTTCGGAGATAATCTGTTTAGAGATTGGAGGTATAACAATGATGCTTCACCAAAGTCTGACTTTGTTCTAAATAACAGTCTATACGGTGGTAAGATATTGGTCGGAGGTAAGAATTTTGGTTCTGGTTCCTCTAGAGAACATGCAGCTTGGGCCATCTATGATTATGGTTTTAGATGTGTAGTATCTAGTTTTTTTGCTGATATTTTTAGGGGAAACTGCCTTAATATCGGCGTACTTCCAGTACAGGTAAGTGCCGAATTTTCAGATAAGATATTCGCAGCAATTGCTGAGAATCCAAAGACTGAATTAGAAGTAAACTTAAACACTCAGACCATTACCTTGATAGCCAGTGGTGAACAAGAATTTTTTGAAATCAACGAATACAAAAAGAACAACCTTCTCAATGGCTTTGATGATATTGATTATTTATTGAACATTAAAAAGGAAATAAAAGAATTCGCTCAGAATACACCCCTTTAATTATATCAATAGAATTTCAATTTAACTACTTTACATAATATATTTAAAGGAATTTATGCTTGATTTAAAATATACGTAGGTAGTAGTACCTTTTGAAAATGAAAAAAAGAATCGAAATAATGGACACCACCCTAAGGGATGGTGAACAGACCTCAGGAGTATCATTTTCGGTGTCTGAGAAATTAACTTTGGCAAAATTGCTTCTTGATGAACTCAAGGTAGATCGTATCGAAGTAGCTTCTGCAAGAGTGTCAGAGGGTGAATTGCAGGCCGTTCAACAAATCACCCAATGGGCAGCTGAAAACAATCATCTTGAGAATGTCGAAATTCTTACTTTTACCGATGGCGGCGTTTCATTGAAATGGATGGAGAAAGCTGGTGCTAAAGTCCAGAATCTTTTGACCAAGGGGTCTTTGAATCATTTGACCCACCAACTTAAAAAAACACCAGAGCAGCATTTTTCAGAAATTGCCGACATTTTTTCAGCAGCTGAAAAAAACGGTATTATCAATAATATTTATCTGGAAGATTGGAGCAACGGTATGCGGAACTCTAAGGAATACGTTTTTCAATTCATAGATTTTCTTTCGACCCAGCCTGTTAGGCGAATTTTATTGCCTGATACTTTAGGTGTCTTGACCCATACCGAAACTTTTGACTTTGTTTCTCAGATTGTCAAGAGGTATCCTGAGCTTCATTTCGATTTTCATGGGCATAATGATTATGATTTAGGGGTTTCCAATGTTATGGAGGCCGTAAAGGCCGGTTGTCATGGGCTACACCTTACCGTTAACGGAATGGGTGAACGTGCTGGTAATGCACCTATGGCTAGTGTAGTTGCGGTCATCAACGATTTTCTGCCTAATGTAGAAATAGGAATCAACGAATCATCTCTCTATAAGGTAAGTAAATTGGTATCGGCCTTTACCGGATTCAGAATTCCGGCGAACAAACCCATCGTTGGTGACAATGTATTTACCCAAACTGCAGGAATACATGCAGATGGGGATAATAAAATGAACCTCTATTTTAATAATCTACTGCCCGAACGGTTTGGTAGAAAGCGAAAATATGCCCTTGGTAAATTGTCGGGGAAAGCAAATATTCAAAAGAATTTACAAGAGCTCGGCTTAACTTTGAATAATGAGGAACTAAAAAAAGTCACTACACGGATTATTGAACTGGGCGATAAAAAAGAACGGGTCACTAAAGAAGATCTACCCTATATTATTTCAGATGTGCTTGATAGTGGAACCTATCAACAAAAAGTTTTCGTAAAATCGTATGTACTTACACATTCAAAAGGTCTTAAGCCATCGACCACCTTATGCTTGGAGATCGATGGAAAAACCTATGAAGAACATGCTCAGGGCGACGGGCAATATGATGCTTTTGTCAACGCATTGCGCAAAATATATCAATCCAAAAAAATGGAATTACCAAAATTGGTCGATTATGCGGTACGCATTCCCCCTGGCAGTAATTCTGATGCGCTCTGCGAGACCATAATCACCTGGGAAAACGGAGGTAAAGAGTTCACATCACGTGGATTAGACTCCGATCAGACCGTATCGGCCATAAAAGCTACCGAAAAAATGTTGAATATTATATAAAAATGTGATAGGAGAGGTGAGGTTTGTAAGAAAGCTTACTTTGTATAGCACCTTCTTGTTAAAGCAGTAATCACTCAAATTTTATCATACGAAATACACAATACTAAATTCCTAATAATCAATACGAATGAAATTAAACATAGCCCTATTAGCCGGAGACGGAATTGGCCCAGAAGTTATCGATCAAGCGGTAAAAGTGTCGAATGCAATAGCCAAAAGATTCAATCACGAAATTAAATGGATACCTGCATTGACAGGTGCCGTTGCCATTGATGCTGTAGGAGAACCCTATCCTGATGAAACTCATGAAATTTGTGTCAATGCTGACGCCGTATTGTTCGGAGCCATTGGTCATCCCCGCTATGACAATGACCCGAGTGCCAAGGTGCGTCCTGAACAAGGCTTACTGAAAATGCGACAAAAATTAGGACTTTTTGCCAATATTCGTCCAACATTTACTTTTCCGTCATTAATTGATAAATCTCCTTTAAAAAGAGAACGTATCGAAGGTACCGATCTGATAATACTCCGTGAACTTACTGGAGGTCTTTACTTTGGTGAACGCGGCAGAAGAGATAATGGTAATACCGCTTTTGATACCATGATCTATACCCGTGCCGAAATTCAACGTTTGGCCAAAAAAGGTTTTGAAATGGCCATGGATCGCTCTAAACGGTTATGCTGTGTTGACAAGGCCAATGTATTGGAATCTTCTCGATTATGGCGAGAAACCGTACAAGCAATGGAAAAAGATTATCCAGAGGTAGAAGTCAGTTATGAATTTGTAGATGCGGTTGCTATGCGCTTGGTTCAATGGCCCAGCTCATATGATGTCATTATTACCGAAAATCTTTTTGGTGATATTTTGACCGATGAGGCTTCGGTTATTTCAGGATCCATGGGCTTGATGCCTTCTGCATCTGTAGGCGAAACAACACGATTGTATGAGCCCATTCACGGTTCTTATCCGCAGGCTGCAGGAAAAGACATTGCAAACCCCTTGGCGACTGTATTATCTGTCGCCATGTTATTCGAAGATTTTGACCTAAAAGTTGAGGCTGAAGCTATTCGGATCGTGGTCAATAAATCATTGGCCGAGGGTATTGTAACCGAGGATTTGGCAGAGAAAGGAAAGGCGTATAAGACCAGTGAAGTTGGTGATTGGTTGGCTGAAAACGTATAGAAATACACTTTAAATTTGTTAAAAAGCCCTGAAAATTATTTTTTCAGGGCTTTTTATTGTCAAGCTGAGTTTGACTTAATCTTTGTTTACCGTTTAGATGAATTTTATTTAATTCGAAGCTAAATTTTTGAAGGACTAAGAGGTTAATTTGATGAAATTTGGCGAGAAGTGGAAATAATTATTAAATCCGAAGAAAATGCAAATAAAAGGCAATCGTATCATGTGAACTTTTTGAAATATGAAGATATTCCTTCAAATTTTCCATTTCAAATCGTATCCTTTATTTGCATTCTGTAGATTAAATCTTAGGTCGAACTCAGGTTGTCAGTACTTTTCTTCCTGCAAACGGGTATACATTAGACCCGCGTTGATAAGAACTGTTTAAATTCACCATCGCCCTGAAAATAAAAAAATCCCCGATTGCTCGGGGATTAAGTTATTATAAGATGGGCTTCATCGCTATCATCGATTCTCTCAATCGTGTGCCTACCACCTCTACAGAATGTTCTCGCAAAGTCTTGTTTACTAGAATCAGTTTTGCATTGTCAACGCCACCGTTTTTTCCTTCGCCATACGATTTGCCGATAACATCAGTGTCGATGTTCTTCATAAAATCAGCTAATAAAGGTTTACAGGCATGGTCGAACAAATAACAACCATATTCAGCGGTATCAGAGATAACACGGTTCATTTCGAATAATTTCTTACGAGCAATAGTATTGGCTATCAAGGGGGTTTCATGCAATGATTCATAATAGGCAGATTCTCCGATAATACCCGATTCGGTCATACTTTCGTAAGCGAGCTCAACACCTGCCCTTACCATTGCGATCATTAAAACGCCATTGTCATAATACTCCTGTTCTGAAATGACATTATCGCTTGCAGTAGTTTTTTCAAAAGCGGTTTCCCCAGTTTCGGCACGCCAGCCTAAAAGATTTTTATCATCATTGGCCCAATCTTCCATCATTGTTTTAGAAAAATGGCCTGTCATGATATCGTCCATATGCTTATGAAAAAGTGGTCGCATAATCTCTTTTAATTCTTCAGAAAGTTCAAACGCCTTTATTTTAGCAGGATTTGACAAGCGATCCATCATATTGGTGATTCCACCATATTTCATGCCCTCGGTAACAGTTTCCCAACCGTATTGAACAAGTTTGGATGCATAGCTGGGTTCGATACCCTTCTCGACCATTTTATCAAAGCAAAGAATAGACCCTGTTTGAAGAAGACCACATAAAATAGTCTGCTCGCCCATTAGATCCGACTTTACTTCGGCAACAAAAGAAGATTCCAAGACACCGGCTTTATGCCCGCCGGTTGCAGCGGCATAGGCCTTGGCCTGCTCTAATCCTTTTCCTTGCGGGTCGTTATTAGGATGAACAGCAATTAATGTAGGTACACCGAATCCTCGTTTATATTCTTCTCTGACCTCTGATCCTGGGCATTTGGGTGCTACCATGATTACGGTCAAATCTTCACGAATCTGCATACCTTCTTCCACAATATTGAAACCATGAGAATAGGACAATGTTGCACCTTGTTTCATCAAGGGCATTATGGTACTCACAACATTGGTATGTTGTTTGTCAGGAGTCAGATTGATGACTAAATCGGCATCAGGTATCAATTCTTCATATAAGCCCACGGTAAAACCGTTTTCACTTGCATTTAAATAGGATTGCCGTTTTTCTTTTATGGCAGCTTCACGTAGGGTATATGAAATATCAAGACCTGAATCACGCATATTCAAGCCTTGGTTCAAGCCTTGCGCCCCACAACCTACGATAACGATTTTTTTTCCTTTTAATGCAGATACACCATCAGAAAATTCGTTTATATCCATAAACCTACATTTTCCCAATTGAGCCAATTGGTCTCGTAACGATAGTGTATTAAAGTAATTTTCCATTTTTAAAATTGATTTTATCTATTGATTATTTATTCTCACCTATGCGTTTACTAGCTTTCTGAGTACTCAGGACTGCATCGAAATGTTGAAAATTGTTTCCTTTAATGCTTGGTAACCCCCAATTATACATGCTGATACCCATTCAGAATTTTTGAAATGGGCATTTCTGATTTAGTTACAGCTATTCGACCAGAACGTACAAATTGCATAATACCAAAGGGTTCTAACAAATCATGCATTTCATCTATCTCGCTTTTTCTCCCCGTTTTGGCAAGCACAAAAAACTCTCTTGAAACCGTTACAATTTGCGCATTGCTTTCTTTGATGATATTCTGAATCTGCCGTTCATCGAAAAGCAAATTTGATTTTATTTTAAACAGGGCCGACTCTTGATAAATAGTTTCGTCATCTGTATGGTAATAGGCCTTTATTACTTCTATCTGCTTCTCTATCTGCCCCACAATTTTACGAGTCACTTCTGAGGTAGTAAAAACAACAATGGTAAATTTCGAAACATTTTTTATCTCTGATTTTGATACATTTAAACTCTCTATGTTTATATGTCTCTTTAAAAAAATACCTGAAACTCTGTTCAGTAAGCCCACATTGTTTTCCGAATATACCGATATGGTAAGTCTTTCTTTTTCCATAGCTTCACCCCGACTCTTTCTTTAGGAAAAAAAGTCTTTTAGGTCATTTTTAATTAATACTATTTTTTGTTTTAACAGCAATTATTACTCCTGTGGACCAATTCATTTTGGTAAGGTTAAAATCTTCTCTGTTCTCTAAATATTCAATTAACCCATCTATATTATCTTGATGCCCTTCTGGCCAATTAGGTTGAGTAGTCATATCATCAATGACATAAAAGCCACCTACTTTGACCAAGTTCAAAACTTCTTCGATTAGGCTGTACTTACCTGGCCAGGCATCGGCAAAAATTAAATCGAATTGATTACCCTTATATTTTTTTATCCATTCTTCACCATTCATGCAAACCACCTCTACCCTATTATCATTTGCGAAATAATCGTTTGCGATTTCAATCAATTTTGAATCGTTGTCCACTGTGATTAAATGTGACTCTGCATCCATTCCATCAATCATCCAAGAAAGGCTCAACCCTATTCCAGTACCTAATTCTAATAGTCTTGCCTTCGGCTTTGATGATATTAGGGTCTTCAATAAGGTGCCTATATACACATCTGAGGGCATGGTAAACCCTATCTCTTCAGATTTCCGCTCAATTTCTGGATGAATTTTCGGTTTGTCTAGAATATTTTTGTCGTTCATGTCTTCTCCTCAAAATCGCTCTCTATAAAGTAAAGGGATTTTTTTTTATTCCCACCAGTGGGTTTACTACTCCGATGCCTGCTTACCGCAGGCAGGCCTGGCTGACGGCAAAGGCAGGCTTGCATCGAAATGTTAACGTTTGTTCCTTTTAATGCCTCGTGCGGCAGTCCCGAGCTAGTTTACTTCAACCTAACATCGGAAACCGAAGCTCCTGTTGGAATCATAGGAAATACGTTATCCTCGTTTTCTACTTTTACTTCTAGAAAGTATGGGTCTTTGGAAGCAATCATCTCTTGGATTGCTCCTTTTAAATCTTTGCGTTCGCTCACCCTTTTTGCCTCAATATGATAGCCTTCGGCAATTTTTACAAAATCAGGATTGGTCATTACGGTAGAAGCATATCTTTTCTCAAAGAACAACTCTTGCCATTGCCGTACCATACCTAAGTGCCCATTATTTAGCACTACAATTTTCACAGGCGTTTTATTTTGAAAAATTGTAGCTAATTCCTGAATATTCATTTGGTACCCTCCATCGCCTATAATGGCTACAACCTCTCGGTCCATAGCACCCATCTTAGCGCCTATAGCTGCCGGTAAAGCAAAGCCCATGGTTCCTAAGCCACCAGAGGTGATATTACTTTTGGTCTGCTTAAATTTAGCATATCTACAGGCTATCATTTGGTGCTGACCAACATCACTTACTATAACGGCCTTATTTTCTGAAGCTATATTAATTTGTTCGACAACCTCACCCATGGTCAAGCCATCTTTTGTTGGGTAAATATCATTTTTAATAACAATATCATATTCTATATCATACTTTTCTTTAAATTGCTTTAACCAAGAATCATGACTTTTTTCATGTATCATGGGCAAAAGCAGCTCCAACGTCTCTTTAGCATTACCCAATACAGCAACATCTGCATGTACATTTTTATTTATCTCCGCTGGGTCTATTTCAAAGTGAATAACTTTGGCCTGTTTGGCATAGTCATCAAGTCTTCCTGTTACTCTATCGTCAAAACGCATACCTATAGCAATAAGTACATCACACTCATTGGTCAATACATTAGGTGCGTAATTACCATGCATACCTACCATACCTACATTTAAGGGGTGGTCTGTATCCAATGCTGAAAGTCCCAAAATAGTCCATGCAGCCGGAATACCTGACTTTTCAACCAATTCTTTAAGTTGTTCCTCTGCTTCTCCGATAATAATTCCTTGACCAAAGACTATAAGTGGTTTTTTTGCCGAATTTATCAATGTCGCTGCGGCTTCTATTTGCGGTAATTTTGGTTTAGGCACCGGAACATAACTTCTCACCTTTTTACAGGGCATATAGGAGAAATCAAAAAATTCTTGCTGGGCATCTTTAGTAATATCTATCAAAACAGGACCTGGCCTACCAGACCTAGCAAGATAAAAAGCTTTTGCAAATACTTCAGGTATCTCCGCTGCTTTTGAAATTTGATAATTCCATTTGGTAACGGGTGTTGAAATGCCAATAATATCTGTTTCCTGAAAGGCATCAGAACCCAAAAGGTGACTAAATACTTGGCCCGTAATACAAACTATAGGCGTAGAATCTATCTGTGCATCGGCAATGCCCGTAACCAAATTGGTGGCTCCGGGCCCAGATGTTGCCATAGCGACCCCAACCTTACCCGTTACTCTAGCGTAGCCTTGAGCGGCATGGGTTGCTGCCTGCTCATGTCTGGTCAATATATGGGTCAGCTTATCTTGAAACTTGTACAATTCATCATAAACGGGCATTATAGCACCCCCAGGATATCCATAAAGTAAATCTACTCCTTCTGCAAGCAAACAATGTATGATAGCCTCTGCCCCACTAATATTAATGGGCGTTTGCTTTGTTGATTTTGTCTGTTCTTCTTTTAATGTTTGCATGCCTAACTATATTAAGTAAAAAATAACTTTAACCCTTCATTGAGCGTTTAATTCCCCTATTGAGTACTCATTGAGTACTCTGTACTGCCTCGAAATAAAAAATGTTCTTTTGAGAGCATAACTCGTACTCTTGGATTGCGTTTGTTGATTCTTTAAAATTTATCGGTAACACAACCTTCTGATGCTGAAGATACCGTTCTTGCATATTTATATAAAACTCCTTTTTTTACTTTTAAATCTGGTTTTTTCCAGTTGGCCTTTCTCGCCGCTAATTCTTCTTCTGAAACTTCTAGATTTATTGTGTTTTTCACGGCATCGATTGTAATGATATCGCCATTTTTAACCAAGGCTATAACCCCGCCTTCCTGTGCTTCGGGTGCTACATGCCCAACAACAAAACCGTGTGAGCCTCCAGAAAAACGACCATCGGTAATCAGGGCTACATCCTTGCCTAGTCCTGCACCCATGATTGCCGCTGTTGGCTTTAGCATTTCAGGCATTCCTGGTCCTCCTTTTGGTCCCTCGTAACGAATAACCACAACATCGCCTTTTTTAACCTCACCTTTTCGGATGCCATCATTGGCCAAAAACTCACCTTCATACACCTTGGCTGTTCCTGAAAAATGCAAGCCTTCTTTTCCTGTGATTTTTGCCACAGAACCTTTTTTAGCTAAATTCCCATAAAGAATACGCAAATGCCCTGTTTCTTTAATCGGGTTTTCTAAGGTTTTTATAATGTCTTGGTCTTTTATCAAATCATCGGCAACAGCTAAGTTTTCTGCCAATGTTTCACCTGTTACCGTAAGGCAATCGCCATGTAACAAACCATTTTTCAGCATGTATTTTAATACCCCTGGAACACCACCAATCTCATGTAAATCTTCCATTACATATTTTCCACTTGGTTTTAAATCTGCAATAAAAGGTGTTGTATCACTTATATGTTGAAAATCTTCAAGCGTAAATTTAATCTCGGCGGCATCGGCAATTGCTAAGAAGTGTAGTACGGCATTGGTAGAGCCTCCTAAAATAATAACCAAACGAATGGCATTTTCCAAAGATTTTCGCGTTACAATATCCGATGGTTTTATATCATTTTCCATTAAATAACGCAATGCTTTTCCAACAGAAAGACATTCTTCTTCTTTTATATTGCTTACGGCAGGGTTTGAAGAGTTATACGGTAATGACATTCCCAAGGCTTCAATTGCAGATGCCATTGTGTTTGCGGTATACATTCCTCCACAGGCTCCAGCGCCAGGGCATGCTTTTCGTATAACTTCTTTATATTCTTTTTCATCGATAGTGCCGGCAACTTTTTCGCCCCAAGCTTCAAAGGCCGAAACAATATCCAATTTTTTTCCGTTGTGATGTCCTGCTGCAATAGTACCACCGTATACCATAATTGAAGGTCGATCTAAACGCAACATGGCCATTAAGGCCCCAGGCATATTTTTATCACAGCCAACAACGGTAATTGTTGCGTCATAATTCATGGCCTGAATTACAGTTTCTACCGAATCGGCAATTAAATCACGAGATGGTAATGAAAAACGCATGCCTTTGGTTCCCATTGAAATACCATCACTTACACCAATTGTATTGAAAATAAGACCAATTAAGTCTGCATCCTCTGTTCCCTTTTTTACCAATTTCGAAAGGTCATTCAAATGCATATTACATGGGTTCCCCTCGTACCCCATACTTGCAATTCCTACAAATGGTTTTTTCATATCCTCATCAGTCAAACCAATGGCATGTAACATGGCTTGTGCGGCAGGTTGTGTAGGGTCTTGGGTTACATTTTTACTATACTTGTTTAATTCCATCAAAAGCTTTCTTATAATTCTTAAATTCTACGGTAGATATTATAACAATCAAAGATAATTGTTTCCAATACCCCATAATTTCGACAAAGGATACCTATTTAAATTCAACTTCCTTTATATCTGCATAATCATTTTATTATCAGCCAATTAACATCATTTTTATATCATATTCAATGGTTAAATAAGGCAGGCAAAATTCCTAAAAAATAATTTTGTTTTAAAACTAGTTCTTACGCAGGCGCAATTAGTTTCTGCAAAGCTACATCATTCCTGTAATGGAACCTCAAAAAGATGATCTACATTGTTCCTTTTAGGTTTAATGAGAACTATAATTTGATAAAAAAAACAAGCCAAAAACATATATACTCCTCACATATAAATTTTTGGTTTTTATGCTCTTTCTTTTCTCTTTTTCCTGAGTTAAAATTTTAAGCCGTAGCTACGGCTGTACTTGAAAATTTTGCCTTGACAAAGAAAAAAATAAATTTGCCTAAATTCCAGAATTTTCATTTGTGATAAGTATCGTAATTATAATGTTGCTATATTGAACTCGTCTAGAGGGTTTATTTTACACGATGCCTGCCTACCGCAGGCAGGCTTGCCTTGCTCCGATAGCGCTCGGAATAGAAAAATGTTCTTTCGAAAGCATAGCTCGAACCCTTGAGTCGCGGTTGTTACTTAAATATTTTTTAACTTGTTTACCAGTAAGCCAAGGCTAAAAATCTATCATGGATAGCTTTTAATGTAGTGAATGTCAAATTCCAATATGAAAAAATTAAGAGACCTATTAAAACAAGATTTTACGGCCTTAGATTCAATTATCAATAGGTTATTGTTAATAGGTTTTATAGGGCTGTATTCCGCTTTCTTTATCGGAATTTATAAACCTTTTAATATAAATCTATGGGGAATTGGTTTTTATTTTGAATATGTAATCCTTGGCATCATTGTTATTATCACTAGTCAACTAATCTTAAGACCTTTTTTTGGATTTAAGACATTTAAACTTTACAGTTTATTATGTTGAGGTGTTTTTGAAATGCTGATAATGGCCTTGGTATTTTATTTTGTATACAGTCCGGTTTATGATAATTGGGGCGATAGAATCTATGATTACCTCGACACAGTCAGGCTTGTTGGTTTAGTGGCTATTGTGCCTTATGCAATAGTAGTTTTGTGCCTAGGGTTCAATAAAAGATTATCTGCCTTAAAGGATGCTGAAAAAAACACTCGAAATTCTTTTTCTGGAAAAGAAAATAAACTCTTGACCATAAGGGGTGAGAATGAAAAAGTAATTCTGGCTATCGAATATCATCAACTCCTATATATTAAGTCTGCCGGAAATTATTTGGAACTCTTTTATCTAAAAGGAGATAAACAGGCAAAGGAATTAGTACGGACAAGATTAAAAGAATTGGAAAAAAAGCTGAGTGACACCAATATCGTGAAGGTACATCGGTCATATTTAATTAACGTAAGGCATATTTCTTCCTTTAAAAAAACAAGAAAAGGCTATGCGCTTATCATGAAGTATATTCCTGATACCATCATTCCGGTTTCTGCCGGTTTCAAAAGTGTTTTCGAAGAAGCTTTAGAGCAAAAAGTGTCTCATTAGTCACAGCAGAGCCATCTTTCATCACAAAACCCTTCCTCTTTTTTGTTCTCAAAAGAATTTATCTCTATTTATTTGTATATGCTGTTTATATAGGTCAAAATCAGGTTTTTAAATAGTCTGCAATGAGTCATGGGTTTATCACATCCTATGCATTCTAAAGAAAGATAGTACAGGTAGATGAGAAAAAAGAGTGTTGCGAAATATGGTATTTATGGGGTTCTTTTGTGTGCTGTACTATTGGTGCTCTATTCAGGTAATGTTTCTTCATCCTATACCCAAATAGCCCTATTGAATTGCAATTGTCCTCCAGGCTTCAAATTAAATGATGAAAACAAATGCATCGCCAAAAATTTATATGAACAATACGCCATTAGGAATAAGGCCGGTGTCGGAGGATTAAAATCTGCCTTACCCAAAATAAGAGATGGTTTTACGCCACAAGAAATAGATTTAGGTAGGTATTTGTTTTTTGACCCCGTCCTTTCAGGAGATGGTACAGTCTCCTGCGCTACTTGTCATGACCCCAAAAAAGGGTTTAGTGATGGGCTGGCCATAAGCCGGGGAATAGACGGTCAGAAATTAAAGAGGGCGTCACCTACGCTGTGGAACGTCGCCTATCTCAGGTCACTATTTTGGGACGGTCGTGCCTCAACCATGGAGGAACAGATGCAGGGCCCATTATTCTCCAAAGAAGAAATGGGAAACACACCCGAAAACCTTTTAAATACCTTAAATGCCATAGAAAACTATAAAATCCTTTTTGCCGAGGCATTTACAGAGAGAGGCAAAAAAGATCCTATCCGATTACATGAAATAATTAGGGCGATTACTGCTTTTGAAGCATCATTGATTTCACTGAACAGCAAGTATGACCAGTATGCCCATGGCTATCACGTAGCCCTGAGCTCCGAGGAAATCGAGGGTATGAATGTATTCAGGTCCTTTGTGGCCCGCTGTGCGGAATGCCATACGCCTCCACTTTTTACAAATCAACAGTTTGCCGTTATAGGCACACCCGAACCTGATGGTAAACCTCTGGATCCAGGAGCGCAAGTTCCCTTTAATGATACCTCTTTACGGGGTGCATTCAAGGTGCCCAGCCTTAGGAATATCGAAATGACAGCCCCCTATATGCATTCCGGAAGCTTTAAATCGCTTCGTGAAACCGTTCAGTTTTATACCGATGGCCGAGGGCATGCCGTACCAGAAAAAGAAAATTTACTCTTACACTGGCATATTTGGGAACCCAATTTGAGCGATCATGAACTAGATAGACTTGTAGATTTTCTTAAGACATTGACCGACGAATCTTTTATGCCAATAACCCCAAAAACAGTGCCCTCTGGGCTAAAACCTTCAGTATAACAAACCAAATACTATTCAAAAATGAAAAAATCAGTTGTATTTAAAATTATCGGCGCGATCATAGTGTTGGCTCTTGGCATATTTTTAGGGAAAATGTTATTTTCAGAACCTGCTGTAAATACGGTACCCATGCCTTCTAACATGAGGTATAGGAATATTGGTTTATCAACTGATACCACTCAAATTGCCCAGTCCAAAACCTTTGATGGAAAAATCATTGAAGTAAGAGAGGGAGGGTCGATTCAGGCGGCCGTCAAAGAAGCCAAGCCCGGTGATCTAATTCGGGTATATCCTGGCACCTATTCAGAAAATGTATATATAGATAAGGATGATATTAGCCTACAAGGGGTTGTGATACAGGGTGAATGGCCTACCCTGGATGGAAAAAAGAAAATTAACGATGCCTTTCTCTATTCGGGCAATGGCATTTTAATCGAGAATTTCAAGATTATCAACTATAAAGGTAATGGCGTAATGGGGCAGGCCGGAAACAATTTCATAATCCGAAACAATTGGATTATTGATACCGGTGTCTATGGCATTTTCCCCCAGTATGGTAAAAACGGACTCATAGAACACAATGTGCTAAGCGAAATAGAAGATGCCGCTATTTATGTAGGTATGTGTGATAATGTAGATGTGCTTCACAATGAGGTATTCGACAATGTGGCAGGTATTGAGATTGAAAACTCTAGACACTGTTTGGTCGAAAATAATTATGCCCACGACAATACGGGTGGTATTCTGGCCTTTGTAACACCGGGTCTGCCCATTAAGACCACTTTTAATATTATTTTAAGAAACAATTTTGTTGTAAACAACAACCATGAGAATTTTGGGGCTCCGGGATCCACAGTTGCAGGAATACCCGCTGGGACCGGTATTCTTATTATGGCCGCAGACGATGTAATTGTCGAGAATAATATTATAAGCGGAAACAATAATACGGGTATTACCATAGTCGACCTTGCCACGGGAGCGCCGACCGCTAATGATCCTAATTCGGAAGGAAACCCCGATCGGGTCGTGATTCTAGACAATATTATGTTTGAGAACGGCAATGATCCAAGTGGCGAAATAAAAGCCATAATGCTTACACAAATGGATGCCAATGGCCCTGACATATTCGCCTATAGAGGTGGAACGGGCAGCACCATACTTGATAAGAATAAGTACCGCACTTTTGGTTTGGGAGATTACGGCACCGCTCAAATAACCAATACCAAGGACGTGCCTACTATGATGACACCTGCGCCTGTGCCGCCTAGATCCGTTTCAAAAGAAGAACTTGGCGAACTTACCTACTATGGGGTATGTGCCGGTTGTCATGCATTTGGACATCGATTAATCGGTCCTCCAACAGAAATAATACAGGCTATACATAAGAACAATCCGCAGGGGATTGTAGATTACATAACCAAACCTAAAAACCTTCGTGAGGGTTATCTTGAAATGCCTCCTCAGGATTACCTGTCCTCAGATGCTAAAATGGCCGTAGCCAAGTATATACTGACTATGAAAGAATAAAACCCATTGGCTGTCTGATTGAAATACAATGCGATTCTCAAGATTTTATAACCTAAACTATATGAAAAAACTAATTTTCTTTTTAGCTCTGATAGGCTTTTCAAGTACTGCACTTGCACAAAAATCAGTTTCTGGGCAGGTGCTTGAAAAGGGCACTGATCTTCCGCTGTTGGGGGTAAGCATACTTGTAAAGGGCACAACCATTGGCACCTCTACAGATTTTGACGGCAACTATACCCTTGAAGGGCTTTAAAACAATGCTATTCTTGAGTTTTCATATATAGGATATTTCACCCAAGAAGTTAGTGTAGGAGACCAAAATACTATTAATATAGCCTTGAATCTCAATGCAGAATTGATTGATGAGGTTGTTGTAACCGCACTTAATATTCAAAGAGATAAAGAATCATTCAGGTCTTCCTTATCTTAAGTCTCATCGAATGAAGTCAATGTAGCCCTCTTTAGAAAAAGCCAGTCCAAAATTCGGATTTATTAGAGCTAAGTTTGTGGCTATAAAACACTCTTCCAATGAAATCTAGTATTGAAAAAAGAAGGGTATAAGCTTATATATAAACCTATAATCGCTTAATTTTATACCGTCATGGAAATATTAAAAAAACAGCGTGATTTTTTTGCATCACAAAAAACAAAAGATGTTTCTTTTCGTAAAAAAGCCTTAAAACGCTTGCAAAAAGAGATCATTGCTCGTGAAGATGACATTGCAGAAGCAATATATAAGGATTTTAAAAAGCCCAAGTTCGAAACCTTGGCGGCAGAAACCCAATTTGTACTGGCCGAATTAAAATTGACCTTAAGTAATATTGGTTCATGGGCAAGACCCGAAAGAAAATCGGCCACCTTGATGAATTGGCCTTCATCAGATTGGATATATAAAGAGCCCCGAGGTGCGATTTTGGTTATAGCGCCTTGGAATTATCCGTTTCAATTGGCATTCGCCCCATTGATTGGTGCTATTGCCGCAGGAAATACGGTAGTTCTCAAACCATCGGAGGGCACTCCGAATACATCATCGATTATTTCTGAAATTGTCAATGCGGTTTTTAAACCCGAACATGTTGCCGTTATTGAAGGCGGGGTAGAAGTATCACAGCAGCTTTTGGCGTCACGATGGGATTATATCTTTTTTACAGGAAGCACCCGTGTTGGCCAAATAGTCTATGAGAGTGCAGCGAAACATTTAACGCCGGTAACCCTTGAATTAGGAGGTAAAAACCCATGTATTGTTGATGAAACAGCCTCTATCTCATTGGCTGCCAAACGTATAGTATGGGGTAAATTCCTTAATGCAGGGCAAACCTGTATCGCAACAGACTACATCCTAGTTCATAAAAACATAAAAGACAAACTTATTGCGGCCTTAAAAGAAAACATAACTAAATGTTATGGAGAAGATATTGAAGCATCACCAGATTTTTCACGCACCGTTAACCAAGGGCATTATAAGGGTTTAAGAGCAATGCTTGAAGGCGAAGAGATTCTTTTTGGTGGAAATTATAATGATGAGGACAACTACCTCTCCCCTACTTTGGTGAACGAGCCAAAATTGAATAGTAAACTAATGCATGGCGAAATATTTGGCCCCATTCTTCCTATAATCGCCTATGAAAATGATGATGATATTCATAAACACATTATGAATTATGGAAAACCCTTGGCCCTCTATGTTTTTTCGAACAAGAAAAAATTTCAAGATAAAATACTGAATACTTATAGTTTTGGGGGTGGCGCCATAAATGATACCGTAATTCAGATTACCAATAAAAAGTTGCCTTATGGTGGTGTTGGGGCCAGTGGTATCGGAGCTTATCACGGTAAAATGTCATTTGATATTTTTTCGCACCGCAAAGCCATTATCAAAAAAGCTAATTGGTTGGATCTTCCTCTTCGATACCCTCCGTATACCTTGCCTATGAAATTGGTGAAAATGATTAAGAAGCTGTACTAACTCAAATCGAGGGATCTCGCAATAAAAATGAGGCACTAACTTTACTAAGCTAACTCTCGAAATCGGCCCATTTCCACCCACCGGTATCTTATTGCCGTTTAGCTGTATTTCCTTCGGATTTGATGATTTTTTCCACTTCTCGCCTAATTTCATCAAATTAGCCCCTTAGTAGTCTTTCGAAAATTTAACTTCGAATTGAATAAAAAAGCATCTAAACTGTAAACAAATATTAAGTCGAACTCAGGTTTATAGTAATTTAAAGGAAATGGTATCGCCAAACTTTTTTTGAGCAAGGATAACAATTGCACGATCCGTCAGCTGTAGTATTCTGGGGTATCCACCAGTTGTTTGACCATCTTTCATCAACACAATTAATTTGCCAGAAGGAGTCAGTTGAACTGTCCCCGGAAGGGTTGCCGAGGTTAACATAGATACTGAATGTCCTGGAATATTTTCTTTTAATTGATACGCCATACGATTGTTCTCTTTGGCCACTGAAAAATCAGCTCCGAATATTTTTCCCAACTGTGTATCTCCTAATATTGAATACTCTGGGCCTTTGGTGACTTCTAAAATGGTTTCATCCAAATAGGGGTCAATCTTAAATTCAGTAATCTTAGGTTCAAATAAAGAACATTTCTCGTAGGGTATCGAACTTTTGTTCTCTAGATAAGTCGCGGGTGTAATGGCTTTGTAGAAAGAACGACTACCCAGTATTTCTTGGGTAAGAAATCCGTTTTTAATGGCTAGATAAGTTCGAAATCCCTTTTCTAATCGACCATAAGACAAAATATATCCTGATTCTACTTTATAGACTTTATAATTTAGTACGGGTTGATTGTTCAAGGTCGGTGACATTTCCGCTCCTGCGAGAACAATATATGTTTTCTCTTCAAATTCAATAGTGGGCCCCGTCATGGTAATTTCTAAAACGGCGGCTTCCTCGGTATTTTCCAATAAGGCGTTTGCCCTAGTAATAGCCGAATCATCCATTGCACCCGATACGGGTACGCCCTTATCACGATACCCATACCGCCCTGTATCCTGAACCGTAGTATAAAAACCAGATTTCAGTAATTTAAGCATCTATTTTTATTTTTTCCAATTTGTAAATACCTACTTCACACTCGATTTTATGCAGGTCATATTCGGCACGTTCGATTTTATAGAATTGTACCTTATCTCCTACACTTACAAAACAGGGATCGTTCATTTTAGGGTCGAACATGGGTACCGAACAATTGCCTATGATGTTCCAGCCACCCGGAGATTCTTGCGGGTAGACCCCAGTCTGCTTACTAGCAATGCCCACGGCTCCCTTTTCTACTTTTATTCGGGGGTTAGATTTTCGATGCGTTTCTAATGATCTGGGCAAGCCGCCCAAGTACATAAAACCAGGTAAAAATCCGATGCCATAAACAGTATACGTACTTTTTGTGTGCAAATCGATTAATTCGGTAATCGACATATTCAATTGATTTGAAACTTCTTTCAGATCTATGCCGAAATCTAGGTCGTAGCAAACGGGCAGGCGCCATAAACTTTTTTGTTGTAACCTTATTTCGTTTTTTTCGTCATACCATTTTTGAAGCTTTTTAGTAAAGCTTTTAAATTCGATAGTAGAACTATGATGTAGAATCGTCAGTGAATTGTATGCAGGAATCATTTCCCATCCGTTCACCTTTAGGTACTTATCCTTTAAATAGGTGTAGAATTGAAGAATGTCGTCCAAGATAGGTTCTTCGACTTTTTCAGGCCATTCGACTAAAACGGCGTGAGAGCCAAAGGGACGTATGCTTATAGAATACTTACTCATCTTTTAATATGAATATTATATTTAGGCAATTCGATTGAAAGATAATGCAATATTTGCAAAGCAGAAGGGGTGTCACCATGTATACAATAGGTATCAGCTACTATTGGCACTTTCTTACCTTTGAGAGTCTGTACTTTTTTTTCATTTACCATACATAGAAGGTGTTCCAAAACGTCTTGGGGCTCTTCGATTACCGCATTGCGAGTTTTTCGCGATACCAAGCTCAAATCTAAATTGTAATTGCGATCGGCAAAAGCTTCATGATGTATGTTGAACCCTTGGGTAATCGCTTCTTTTGCGATACATGAATTAAAGGGAACATATAAGGAAGCCGTATTTTTATAACGCTCGACCGCCCTTAAAAACACCCTTGAAAGATGGGTGTTGGTTGCCAAATCATTATAAAGGGCCCCGTGGGGTTTTATATGATGCAAAGGAATATTTTCTTTTTCCAAGATCGCTCGCAAACCAGCCAATTGAGTTTTGATGCTGGTAATCAGTTTATCTTCGGAGATATTTAGCGAAACTCTTCCAAAATTCTTCCGATCAGGATATGAGGGGTGTGCCCCTACTTTGACCCCATTACAATATGCCAGTTGCGCAACCTCGGCCATGGTTTTATCATTTCCGGAATGCACTCCGCAGGCAATATTGCAAGAAGATATCAAAGGCAGAAGGTCTTTTTCGTTTCCTATTCCCTCGCCGATATCACTATTGATATTGATATATACCCTATTCATATATAAAAGACCTATGCTTTAAAGGTATCAACCTCTCTTTTTAACCATTTGATGCCAATTTAAACGAATTCACTGTAAATATAAGCGCAAAAGTCAAAAAGTACACCAATCAAAGATTGACCTACACCACAGTTTTAACATTTGAAAATGCATTTCATCTAATAAAATGTATTTCGTCTAAAAGTAGGCTGTCATACATCGAAATATTATAATATTCTTTAGGGTACGGTGTTATAATAATCCCAAATCTAATACTACTACTTAAATGAATTGTTTAGAATGCAACAAAGAACTCGATTATCTAGACCATAAAAATTCGATGGATAGCTTAGGAATAGAATTATGCAATCAGCATTATTCACGTATGCAAAAATTGATCAAACAAAATAACACTCCCCAGGAGGCCGTACAACTGTATTATGGCTTAAAAGAAGAAGGCGTAAAGGCCATGCTCGAATGGTGGGATGGCAAAAAATCGGTAGATATTGCCATATCAAGAGTAAAACTAAATATAGAAATCGATAATGAAAATGAGAGGATGACACATGAACAGGCAATCAACGACTTAGAAGATTCCATGCATTCTTTCAAAAATGGTTTTACCACAATTCGTATTCCAAATACTTTGATTAAACACTATTTAAGAGAAACGGTTAATAATATTATTGGAATAATGGAGGGGCTACGTGCAAATATCAAAGTAATCTAAACACAACCATACTATGACTGCAATTAAAAAAATATTGAGGACCCCACTTCGAATTTCAATCGCTATTTTATTGCTGGGCATGTTGACCAAGATTTTGCAATGGCCGTATGCCATTGGAATAATTTTCTTT
>JASFYU010000089.1:0-31067 GCA_045046905.1 Flavobacteriaceae bacterium
CCTGATTTGATTTTAAAATAAGAATCGGTCTTTACGTTCGCTTTTATAATTTCATTGAATTTCTCTTCTAGGTTCTCAAAATCGAGTTCCATGCTTTTGTCGTACAGTTCAGATGCCTTTATCAGATCTAATTTTTGTTTTTCGGGATCATAATTTCCATAAAGATCACCGAGAACTTCGGTATAGTAGCTATTAGATTTTGGTATGCTACGGAGTACACTATCTATGAATTTTTTGTTGAAAGCCTTGATTGTTGATTTTTTCAGGCTATAGTTGGCCTTGTTTATCCGCTGGAAAGATGATTTTCTAAAGAATACCCTTTTCTTAGTATAGTGCTGGTCGTAATTCTCAGCAAGGTTTTCTTTGACCAGGTCTATGATTTCTTTGGCAGTATACTGTTTGTTACTGACAATGACTTCACTGAGTTCAATGGCCATGGGTTTTATATAAATAATTGCCTGGTCGAATTCGCTTAGCCGTTTGGCAATCGACTCGTAACCTAGACAAGATATAAAAAGGGAGTCAGTCTCTTGAGTGTTTTCTCTGAGTTGTAGGCTGAACCTCCCTTCCTCATTACTAATTGCACCAATTTTATCGGCCCATTGTATGGTGACATACGGCACAGGTAGTTGGGTGGTCGAATCTAATATTTGTGAACTTATCGACTGAGCATTTATGGTATATACCGGATACAATCCGAAAAGTAGAAGAAAAAAATAAGTTGAAATTCGCATACTGCTGCTACGGTTTAATTGCTCATTGAGGGTTTAACCTGCCTATGCCGATAGGCAGGCTTGCCTCGAAATGAAAAATGTTTTTTCGGAAGCATACCTCATACTTTTGGGTCGAGCTTGTTGTTTCAGAAACAAAACAAGGAATACTGAGTAGATAAACAATGAGTTTTTAGATTTTCTTAGGATGTGTTTATTCTTTTATTAACAAGAAGACGAAGACTGGGCCTAATTGTTACATCCGCAGCTATCATTTCCGCAAGATTTATTTTTGGCCTTCTTCGAGGAAAAGAGCGTTTTGGGCAGAAAATATTTTTTGAATAAATATCCTAGGGCTACAACAACAATTACATAGACCAAAATAGTTTGAATACTATCCATATTATTTTAAAATTTGATAGGCCGTTAGAGCAACAAGGTAAGCAAAAGCGCTCATAAGTACTAATTGTAATATGGGCCATTTCCAACTATTTGTTTCACGTTTTACTATGGCCAAGGTACCCATACACTGCATGGCGAATGCATAAAATAGCAATAATGAAATGCCAGAGGCCAAATTGAACAAGGGTTTTTTGGTATCGACATTGATTTCTGCTGCCATTCTGTTCGTAATGGTATCGCCTTCATCACTACCCACGCTATAAATAGTGGCCAGAGTGCCTACAAAGACCTCTCTTGCTGCAAAGGATGTAATTAGGGCTATGCCAATTTTCCAATCGTAACCCAAAGGTTTTACCATAGGTTCTATGGCTTTGCCCATATAGCCTATATACGATTTCTCTAATTTATACCCGGCAATTTCCTCATTCTGTGCCTTTTTAAAGAGTATGCTTTCTCTTAAAGAAAGCGAATCTAAAACAGACTTCGCATCAATGGCATACGCCTTTTTCGCTATACTGTCTCTTAGGTTTTCTTTATAGAACTGTAAATTAGTTTCAATACTGGTTTTGTTATAATAAGATAGGCCTTGTGTTTCAATTTTATTTTTTACTATAGATTCTGCATTTTTAAATTCTTTGGAATATCCGTTAGAACCCAAAAACCATAACACAATCGAGATGGCCAAAATAATTTTTCCCGCGCCAAAAACAAAACTTTTTGTTTTTTCCAATACGGTGATCAGGACATTTTTAAACAGTGGTAATTTGTAATTGGGCATTTCAATTACAAAGAATGTTTTATTTCTGAGTTTTAAAATTTTGTTCAGAATCATGGCAGACACTATAGCGGCGCCAAAACCAATAATATAGAGCAGCATTAGGGTCAATGCTTGGTAGCTTAATCCAAAAAACCGCCCTTCAGGTATTACCAAAGTGATTATAATCAGATATACCGGTAGCCTTGCAGAACAGGTGGTGAATGGGGTTACTAAGATGGTGATCAGACGCTCTTTCCAATTTTCAATGGTGCGGGTTGCCATGATCGCTGGTATGGCACATGCTGTTCCTGAAATAAGGGGTACTACACTTTTGCCACTCAAGCCCAAAGGCCGCATTAACCGATCCATTAAAAAAACGACCCTGCTCATATACCCCGTTTCTTCAAGTAATGAAATGAACAGGAACAAAAAGGCTATTTGCGGAACAAAAATGACAATACCGCCGATACCAGCTAAAATTCCTTCGGCAATTAAATCAGTGAGAACTCCGGGGGGCAAGGTGTTTTTGACCCATTCGGTTGCAGAGGCAAAAAATGCTTCGATAAAATCCATGGGGTAACTGCTCCAATCGTATATCGCCTGAAAAATAGTGAGCAAAATCAAAAAGAAAATAAGATAGCCAAAGATCTTATGGGTGAGAATTTTATCAAGCGAAGCCCTAAATCCTTTTGCGGCGTCAAGGTCGACCTTATACCCGTCTTTAAGAATATTATTTATAAATTGATATCGTAGAACCGTTTCTTTATGCTGTAATTTTTTAAGCTCTATCTTAGATTTTATTGAAATTGGTGATACCTCGTCTATTTGGTTTTTATCAATGGAGGTGAAATTAACATCTTGGGTAATAACCAGCCATAGCTTATAAAGGTCTTGATTTGGAAAGGTCTTTTCTAGTTGTTCAAAATATTCTGGAGCGATGACCGAAGGGTCTATATTAGGCGTAATAGATAGGCTTCTATAATCTGTAATCAATGCTTTGAGTTCATTGATTCCCGTTCCTTTTCTAGTGCTGGTTAAAGCGATTTTGGTATCGAGTTTTTTTTCTAGTAAGGGTATGTCCAGTGCAATTCCTTTTTTAGACATTCTATCTGCCATATTGATGACCAAAAGTGTCGGAATCCTTAAGTCTTTTATTTGTGTAAAAAGAAGTAGGTTGCGTTTTAGATTTTCCACATCACTGATGACCACAGCCACATCTGGGTAATCCTTGTCGTTCTTATTTAAAAGCAGTTCTACCACTACGCTTTCATCTAAAGAAGTGGTATTTAAGCTATAGGTGCCAGGAAGGTCTATAATATGAGCCTTTAAACCTCTGGGCAATTTACATAGGCCTTGTTTTTTTTCGACGGTAATACCAGGATAATTACCTACTTTTTGGTTTAGCCCAGTGAGTTTGTTGAAAACAGAGGTTTTTCCCGTATTTGGATTGCCAATAAGTGCAACATTAATCTGTTTGCTCATGTTTCTTGAGAGTCATCAATGAGTTCTAATTCAATCTGATGAGCAACAGATTTTCGAATGGCAATATGTGCCCCGTTCACATTAATGTAGATGGGGTCCTTTAGAGGTGCAATCTGTATAAGCTCTACAACATTGCCGGGCAAACAACCTAGTTCTAATAACTTTATAGGAAGTATGTCGTGGGTGAACTCTTTTATAATTCCCCGCTGTCCTCGTTTTAACTGTGCTACGGTAACTGTCAATTTTTATTTAGATTGAATATAAGTAAGGACAAAAATAAGAGAAAAAAGTGGATAGTATGGGCTATTTTTTGATTTTTTTGAGATAGGGGTGGAGTGAAAAGTAAAAAGGGAAGTACGAAATAAAAAGTACGAAATAAAAAGTACAAAGTACAAAGTAGAAAGGGAAAAGTAGAAATAGAAAATAAAAAGTACAAAGTAGAAAGCATAACGTTTTTGCGAGGAACGAAGCAATCTGTTTGTTCTGGGTAGAAGGTAATAAGTTGTGAGTAAAAAATAATGAGTAAACAGTGAAAAGTGAAAAGTACAAAGTAGAAAGTAGAAAGGGAAAAGTAGAAAGTAGAAAGTCAAAAGTAGAAAGGGAGAGTGGGAAGGGGACTGAGAATTTAGAATTAAGAGCAAAGAACGAACAATGAATTACCTCAAATAAGAAGCTTTTAAAATTTTTATATCGCCCATAAGCTTTTCGATCTCTTCCTGTTTGGTTCCATCGTAGAAACCCCTAATGCGTTTTTCTTTGTCAACGAGTATAAAATTTTCGGTATGAATCATGTCGTACGGGCCGCCATCGCCATCAGTTGTAACGGCCAAATATGATTTTCTGGCCAATTTATAGATCTGTTTTTTATCGCCTGTGACCAGATTCCATTTGCGGTCATCGACTCCTTTTTCTAGAGCGTATTTCTTTAGCTGTGCCACTGAATCTATTTCAGGAGTAACCGAATGTGATAGTAATAAAACATCGTCATCATTAATAATCTGAGACTGAATGTAGGCCATATTTTTGGTCATTATAGGGCATATGGTGGGGCAGGTCGTAAAAAAGAAGTCAGCCACGTAAATCTTACCCTCGTAATTATCTTGGGTGATTTGTCGGCCGTTCTGATTTGTCAACGAAAAATCGGCTATGGTATGATATTTTTTGACATGTTGTAATGTGCTATCTACCAATTCAGGATTTACCATCGATGGCTGGTAAATGGTTAAGATTTTTTTGGGTTGAAGTGCACTATAGAATAAGTATACGATGATGGCCGAAAGGAAAAAAAGAACAATTCCGAAAAACTTGTACTTGCCAAAAAAGGACCGCATAATCTTTTTTGTAAAGGTACGCTAGTACATCGAAGCGTTCAAGTATTTCGGAATTGTTGTTGTTTGTAAAATCGAGGCCTATAAATGAAATCATATACAATTACGGCTGTTTCAATGTTTTTTAAAAGATGCTTTTTAGCTGATCTTTAGTGTGTTTTATTCGCAGCCATGGCTTTAATGCCCTTTTTGAATACTCGAGACTGCATTGTTTCGATAGCTATCGAATATTAAATTTTGTTTTCTTTTAATGCCTCATAGGCCTGCCTTTGCCGTCAGGCAGGTCTATGAGGCGGCAAAGGCAGGCCTGCCCCAAGCTAGTTTAGGTGTTGCTGCTGCAAAATGTTTCTTAAATGTTTTAAGGGTATAGAGCTTTCTTTTTTTAAGACGTTGTAAAAATGTATTTTTGTGCGTTTTAATTTAATAAAATATATGAGTCCTATAGTAATACAGGTTATACAGTTTTTTTTAAGCCTTTCTATTTTGATAGTGCTTCATGAGCTCGGGCATTTTATTCCGGCAAAAATATTCAAAACCAGAGTAGAGAAATTCTATTTGTTCTTTGATATCAAGTTCTCTCTTTTTAAGAAAAAAATCGGAGAAACGGTTTATGGTATCGGATGGTTGCCTTTGGGTGGCTATGTAAAGATTTCTGGAATGATTGATGAGAGCATGGATACTGATGCCATGAAAGAAGAACCCAAACCCTGGGAGTTTAGAAGTAAGCCTACTTGGCAGCGTCTGATTATAATGTTGGGGGGGGTTACGGTAAATTTTATTTTGGCCGTTCTCATTTATATTGGTTTAGCTTATGTTTATGGTAAGCAGTTTATTCCCTTAGATAGTTTAAAAGACGGGGTACATGTTACGGTTAAAGAAATCGGCGACAAACTAGGTGTTCAAACGGGAGATAAGATACTTGCCGTTGATGGTGAGGAAATAGAAGACTTTAATTCTGTTTTTATGGAAATTGTCAATGGAAATTCGATTACCATTGAAAGAGCGGGTAAAATCATCGAAAAGGAAATTCCTGTCGACTTTATTGCCACACTCATAGCGGATGAGGATAAGATACACTTCTTAAGCCCTAGAAGGCCCTTTGTAATAGGTGAAGTGCCTGAAGAATCAGGTAATAAAGATTCTGGTTTGAAGGTCGATGATGAAATTATTGCCATTGCAGGCGAGGAAGTGGTGTATTTTGATCAGGCTAAATCGATTTTAGAGCGGTATAAGAATCTGAAAATAGATCTTACCGTAAGGCGTGGTGAAGGCGAGAGCCTAAAAATACCGGTGACAATAAGCGATACCGCGACCATAGGCGTCAGACTTGGTAACCTGACGTTTACTGAATTAGAAGCCAGAGGTGTACTCAGACTAAAAACCGAGAAGTATACTTTAATGGAGTCTATTCCGGCAGGGATAGATAAAGGATGGAGTACACTTACAGGCTACGTTAAGCAGATGAAGAAAATCTTTAATCCTGAAACGGGTGCTTATAAGGGTGTTGGTGGTTTTGCCGCCATTGCCGGCATTTATCCTGACACTTGGGACTGGCGGAAGTTTTGGAGTGCTACGGCCTTTATATCAATTATATTGGCCTTTATGAACATATTGCCGATACCCGCTTTAGATGGGGGGCATGTGATGTTTTTATTATATGAAATGGTTACGGGTAGAAAGCCCAGCGACAAGTTTTTGGAGTACGCGCAGATGACAGGTTTTTTCTTGTTAATCGCCTTGTTGCTGTTCGCTAATGGGAATGATGTATATAAATGGCTTTTTAAATAGAAAAGCGCTTTTTTTTGTTGGGGTATTTTGAAAAAACAGCTATATTTGCAGCCGCTAAAACATTTGTTTAGCAAAATATTCCTCCTTAGCTCAGTTGGTTAGAGCATCTGACTGTTAATCAGAGGGTCCTAGGTTCGAGCCCTAGAGGAGGAGCTTAATGAGAGCAAGCCATTCAAGAGATTGAGTGGCTTTCTTATTTTAGATGAGTACAACATATGTACAACAAATTGGTCTTTCCTGGATTAGTCTTTATTAAACTTTAAAGACCCCAAAACATATCTTCAGAAGTACATATTTAAGCCATGCCAATCCCCGTAGTAAGAGACTATTTGACCGCTTAAGTCAACACTGCTTCATGTTGGGTTGTGCCGACCACAAGAAGCCTTAGTTGTGGTAAACAGTAATTTATAATTTTGTTGTCGTTATTAAGTACCTCTTTAATCTTTGATTTGTTTTCATCAATCCGGGTAAGATTTACATTCTTGTTTTTTAGAGCACTTGGTTTATTATGCTCAATTCGTCCGGCGCACGTGGTTCACTTTGACCGGCTCATCTAGTTTGAGCTTAATTTCTTAAAGATAGAACATTTCCTAAATCAGAATATATCTTATGAAATGACACATAACTCTAGTCATCAAGTAAAAAAGTGAAAATCTAAATGACTCAAACAAAAAGCAAAATTTAAAAACTACAATCCTAATATAATTTTTAGATTATCCTTTACCTCATTAATTGTAGTAATATCTTCATTTGTCAGGGCTGTCTGCCAAGCATATACTTTCTCAAGATTGGGCATTTCCATAAATACAGGTAGGGACAATTTACTCACATTGGTTTTATATAAATTAATACTAGTTAATGCAGAGAGCTCTTTTAAATACGTAATACCTTGGTCTCCTACAGGGTTTTCCTGTAATTGTAATTGTCTTAGGTTATGGAACTGAGCGATAGTCTTTATATCTTTATCCCCTAGCTTATTACTGGCTAGGTCAAGCTTGAGAATGTTGCTCTTGATGGTCAATAATTTCTGAAGCTTTTCCTCTAATTCCTCCAAATTCTGTGTTGTAATGGTGTTTGGTGGTAATGAAACATCAAACAAATTGGATCCGGAGACCAGCTCCTTAACGACAAAACCATGAGCCAATAATTCTTTAAGGGTTTCATTGTCAATAACTTCAACCTTTGGAAGAATATCATTTGAAACCTTACCTAAATATGTAAGTCCTAACAGCATAGAAGCAATTTCCTTAATGTTCTCTGGTACCTCCAAATTTGCCAAGGTACTATTGAAATCAGCATTGGCATTATCAATCCAAAATTTTAACAGCCTTATTTCGGCTTCCGTTAAAGGCGTTTTACCTTCGGGAGGCATACGATCCTCACTATTTTCAGGTAAAGTTACTCGCTTAAAAATTTCGGATTTTTTAGATTCTCCCGGAAAAATTTCAAGTCCATTTTCACCTCCTTTCAATAAAGCCTCCACGGTATGCATGGCTAAACCTCCCTTTTGCTTTGAGGCATTATGGCAACTCATACATTTGTTCTCCAATATTGGTTGAATCAAATACGGATATACCGAAGCCTCTTCAAGACTCGCAATTAGGGGGAGCGTCTTTTTATTTCCTACATTAAAAGGGGCATATTTTGTCAAATAACCTGACCCATGGGTAAGGTTGCCGCCATAGTGTCCTGTTGCACTTACTAGAATTACGATTAAGATTAGAAGTGCAATATTTGATTGAAACTTTTTCAAGGAACTAGGCAGTTTTAAAAAATCAGATTGAATAGCCCAAGCCAAAAATGTGATTACGGTAGTTGCTACACCAAACCACAAATGATTGTTAAGCATAACATTTTCATAATCTCCACTTTGAGATAACATATAACCCAAAATAGATGCAAAAAGAGCACTTATTGCTCCAAGTAGAAGGGCAATTTTTATGGTAGCGATAGAATTGGATTTTTTTTGAATTCTACCAATAAGCTCTAAAAAAAAAGCAAACAGTAGGATACCAATAGGAAGGTGAACTACCAAAGGGTGAAATCTACCAAGGAACAATACAAAATCAGAAGTTTCCTGCATACATTAGCGCATTAAACCCTTTCTAATTTTAAGGGTGGGGTTCTATTGGCATTCCATTGACAGACAGATACATTTTTATCCTCATCTACACAGACATCATGGCCATGTAAAATGAGTTTATTTTCCAATTGATAGGAATTTTGAAGTACGCCATCTTTATATTCTGTTTGGGGACCCTCCGGATTGGATATAACCTTATCACCTTCCAGAATAGTAATAAAACCCGTATGACCTTCATTGGCCTTTATACTTTGGTTCTTGGGTTGTGACCAACAAACACCTGCATATAAGTTAACATCATCAAAAACAGGTCTGCAAACCTGCATATTGGGAAGATTTAAGGTTTTGACATAAGTACCCTCCAGCGTAAAAAACTTAAAAGCATTATCAATTCTTGACATATAAACTACCATTGTATTGTTCTCATCTCTATAGTCTATATCCACCCCATGTGCATTAGAAAGGTAATAGTTTTTATTAACATTATCGTGCCCGCGAGGATAAGCACTGCCCCAATAATCCAAGACCTCCCCAGATTTGTTAAATATTAAAATATTATTTGAGGTGTAATCATTAATCATAATCAAACGGCCTTTACAGTCCATTACCATTTCATGACAGTTTAAAAGCGACCTTGTCAATCCTATCTGCGCCCAATCACGTATTATTTTGTGCCTATATTCGCCGTGGCCAATGATTTCCTCATCTAATTTAAGCTTTTTTAAAAAATGAAATCCAAAACTGGGGGTTGTTGCGATAGCGTTTCCAACGGGGGCTGTTCTTTTAATAAAATCTCTTCGTTTACTCATACGAATCTTTAGGTAAGCAAATCTTTCACAACATTACCATGTACATCTGTCAACCTATAGCGCCTACCCTGATGTTTAAAGATAAGTTGTTCATGATCAATACCAAATAAATGCATTAAGGTGGCGTGAAAGTCATGAATATGTACTGGATTCTCAATGACATTGTAACTAAAATCATCTGTTTTACCATATATAAAACCGGGTTTCACCCCTGCTCCAGCCATCCACATGGTAAATGCCTTGGGGTGGTGATCTCTACCATAATCTGTTTTGGTAAGCCGACCTTGGGAATATACCGTTCTCCCAAATTCACCTCCCCATATTACCAAAGTATCCTCTAACATTCCGCGCTGCTTCAAATCCTTGATTAAGGCAGCATTGGCCTGATCGGTTCTTTTACATTGTTCACGAACCCCTTCCGGGCACCCAATGTGTTGATCCCAACCTTGATGATATAATTGTACGAATTTTACATCTTTCTCCAAAAGCTTTCTAGCCATTAAGCAGTTGGCGGCGTAAGTGCCCGGTTCTCTACTATCCTTGCCATAAAGGTCAAATATGTAATCTGGTTCATCAGATACATCAGTTACCTCGGGTACGGAAGTCTGCATTCTAAATGCCATTTCATATTGTGCCATTCTAGCTTGAATTTCAGGATCTCCGTACGTATCATATTGCAAATCGTTTAATTTGCCTAAATAATCCAACATATTACGACGGTCATTGCCATCATAGTTTTCAGGGTCACTTAGATATAAAACGGGGTCTTTTCCTGAACGGAATTGAACTCCTTGATGCTTCGTAGGTAAGAAACCATTGCCCCATAGTCTGGAGTAAAGAGGTTGGCCTGGCATATTTTTAGTAATAAGTGTTATAAAGGTGGGTAAATTTTCATTGTCAGAGCCCAAACCATAACTTAACCATGAACCAATGGAAGGTCTTCCGGGTAATTGGTTGCCCGTTTGCATAAAAGTAATGGCAGGATCATGATTAATGGCATCTGTCTGCATAGATTTAATGAAACAAAGATCATCTACTACTTCTGACAAATAGGGCATTAGCTCACTTACCCAAGCCCTTGATTCACCATACTGTTTAAATTCCATGATTGATGGCGCAATGGGAAAAATAGACTGGTTTGCACTCATACCCGTAAGTCTTTGCCCCTGTCTAACCGAAGCCGGCAAATCTTGCCCAAACATTTTCTTTATTTTGGGTTTATAATCGAACATATCCAATTGGGAAGGACCGCCACTTTGAAAAAGATATATTACCCGTTTCGCTTTTGGCAAATGATGTGGAAGACCTAGGTGATTTCTCAAAATTGGATTTACCACATCATTCTCCTTATTAGCACCAGATAAGGATGCAAATGATTTTTGTGTATTCATTAAGGAGCCCAAAGCTAATGCGCCTAGCCCTAAAGAGGTCTTGGTCAAGAAATTTCGCCTGTCCCATTGTTTTTCAACTTCTTGAAGGTCCTTATTGTTAGACCGTAGCGTATCATATCCGTTGCACATTGTTTTTATCTTTTTGTTATGGAGGCATCCAAATTCATAATGGTACTGGCTACAACCGCATTAGCAGCTAAAATATTTGTATTAAAGCCGGAATCTATTTCAAATGCACCGGTATTTAACCAACCTTTTGCCTTTGAAGGGTATTGCTTAAAATTATCATACTCGGCATTTCTAAGCGATATCAATAAATTCAATTCTTCTTTTGTAATTGTCCTTCCTGTCAATTCTTTAAACGTATTTGATACACCCTCGGCAATAGTACCGCAATCAAACATCTTTTTCCCTAATACCCTTGCCGCTTCAATATAAGTAGGGTCATTCAAAAGAACTAAAGCTTGTAGGGGTGTATTGGTCTTTTGCCTTCGTACCGTGCAAAAGGACCGATCAGGTGTATCAAAGGTGGCAATAGTTGGGTGGGGAACCGAACGTTTCCAAATAGTATAGATACTTCTTCTGTACAATTTGTCTCCAGTGTCCTCAATATATTCAGAATTATTTATTTTCCATAATCCTTCAGGTTGATAGGGTCGTACACTCTCCCCTCCTATTTTTTTATTTAGTAGACCAGATGCAGCAAGTGCATTGTCTCTTAACATTTCACCCGTGAGTCGTTTTGCCGGTCCTCGGGCCAAAAGTCTATTTTCTACATCAATTTCCATTATTTCAGAAGATGCTTTTGATGATTGCTGGTAGGTACCAGACATGACCATTTTCTTATGAAGCGCTTTTACATCCCAACCAGATTCCATAAACCAAACGGCCAACCAGTCCAATAGTTTTGGATGGGAAGGCATTTCACCTTGATTACCAAAATCTTCAACTGTTTTTACTATACCTATTCCAAAAATATTCTTCCAATAGCGGTTAACCGCAACTCGGGCTGTCAAAGGATTATTCGTATTTGTTATCCACTGAGCAAGCCCCCAACGATTTCTAGGTAAACTATCAGGAAAGGCGAAAATATCTTCAGGGGTATTGGGAAACACCTGTTCTCCATAAACATCATACTGTCCTCGTTCCAAAATATAGGTAGGCCTAGGCTCATTCATTTCCTTCATCACCATAATTTCAGGAACAGTTTCTACACTGTCAGAGTACAATTTTCTAGTTTTCTGTATAGACAATAGGGCTTCCTTATAGACTCTCGATTTTGTGGATAAATAATACGTTTTCAACTTTTCCTTTTCCAAAGAAGAAAGAGATTCAAATGGCTTTTCTATAAGCTTTTTGAATTTACTTTTATTTGCAATTTTCAATACTTCAAAGGGGGTGAGTTCTTTATTAAATACCAACAGGTCATCTATCGTAGCGCCAGCGATCCCTTTTCCGCGCCATCTAGCCCCAAGTTGGATTCCTGGCTCATTTGGTGTATTGGGTTTATTTGAATAATTGTATACAATATCCTTATAAAGATTATCAGTAACTACATTAGTCTCCATTTCCTCTCCATCCAAGAAAACTTTAAATCCTTTTGCAGTACTTGAACCGTCATAGGTCAGGGTTAATTGGACCCACTTTTCCTTTGGGATGTTTGCGATGGTTTCCTCAACTATAGCATTATCTGGCCAAACATGTGCCATAAGAAGCTCTAACTTATTATTCTTGATGTTCAAATGGTAACCGCGATAACTGTATAGCCGAGTGCCAATCATTTTATGGAAAATCACCCCATCTTCAAGAGCCTCTGGAACAAAGATTTTGAGACCTACACTAAAAGGTTCATACCTATGAAAAACACCTTCAGATTCTAAATCTAACCAAACATCTCCATCAAATTGGAGACCTTGTCCAGAGAATCCATCTGTAAAAACAGTTTTTTCATCCTTCGTATATTGTGTCCTCATTCTACCCTTTTGTCCCGTCTTTTTCGAATTGTATAAACTTCCATTATCAAAATCCATATAAAGCTGAACGCTGCTTGGCAAACTTGTCTCTATTTCATTTTGGTAAGATTCAGACGACAACCAATTATCTACATCGACTGTTTTTCTGGTTATAAGTTTTAGGTTTTGATTCTTTTTTTTATTTAAAATTTTCTCAACATAGGCTAAAAATTCTTCCTTCTCCTTTGTAGGTAGCATTAACGTTGGCACCGGCATTGAATGGTCATAAGAAATTTGCCCAGACTCATTCACATTATTGAAGAAACTGTACATTTCGTAATAGTTCTTTTGAGAAATGGGGTCATACTTATGATCATGGCATTTCGCACAAGCCACGGTAAGCCCCAACAGTCCTTCACCTGTCACATTGGTGCGATCGGAAACATATTCTGAGCGAAATTCTTCATCCACTATACCTCCTTCCATATTTTGAGGGTGCAAGCGATTAAAAGTGGTAGCCAATATTTGTTCCTTGGTTGCATTGGGCATCATATCCCCGGCCAATTGCCATCGAATAAATTGATCGTAACTGCGGTTTTCGTTAAAAGACCTTATTACCCAATCTCGCCAAGCAGAAACATTGCGATACTGGTCTACGGTATACCCATGCGTATCTGCAAACCGAGAAAGATCCATCCAATCCAAGGCTAACTGCTCGCCATAATGAGGTGATGCCAAAAGCCTATCTACTTGTTTTTCATAGGCATTGGATGTAGAGTCGGCAATAAAAGCATTTATCTCTTTAATAGTAGGTGGCAAACCTGTTAAATCAAAAGAAACCCTCCTCAACAACATCTCTTTATCGGCCTTTGGACTGCTTGTAAGCCCTATTTTCTCCAAGCGTGACTGAATAAATTTATCTATTTCATTGACTGCGAATTCCTCATTCTTTATATTTGGAACAGTACTTTTTTTAGGTGGAATAAAGGCCCAATGGTCCTGATACTCCGCCCCATCTTCTATCCATTTGATAAGTAATGCCTTCTCTTTATCGGTCAAAAAAAGATGGGAATCCGGTTCGGGCATAACATAATTGGGATCCTCGGATATAATTCTATAAAAAACTTCACTTTTTTTAAGGCTTCCCGGTACTATAGCATATTTTCCGGGAGATTCCGACAATTCTGCGTAGGCTGCATCTGGCCGGTGCAATTGTAAGCCTGCTGAGATCCTTCCCTTATCCGGGCCATGGCAGAGGTAACACTTATCCGATAAAATGGGTTTGATATGCTGATTAAAATCAATCTGTTGCGGTAGTTCTTTATAGGCTGCAGCTATAGGTTCTGGTAATCCTGGGCCGCCACAGGCAGAACAAATTAAAGCCAGTATACTAACTAAGGGTAAATTAAATAAAAATTTCATTTCGTTTTAAATATGAACACCATTTTCATAGTAAGCAATTTTGTATACGTCGTCAAACGAAAGTGGACTGATGTATTCTTGTTACAATAAACATCAAAACCTAAAGAGCACTTCTACTTTTCACCAAACCCGAACAATAAAAAGAAATAGCTGTCTAATTTACAGTCAAAAGTCTTTCGTAAAATATTAAATGCCCTGGTCAGGTGACCTTCAACAGCTTTAATGGAAACCTTTTTATACTCCGCAATCTCCACGTTGCTTAGACCATCTTCCTTACTTAGTAAAAAAACCTCTTTACACTTTGGAGGAAGGTTTTGAATTTCTTGTTTTATAAGGGTTATGATATGCTCTAAGGAGCGTATGTCATCCTCTTCAACAATATCAGTAATCGCATCAATATGTTTTTTTTCTAAAGGGAAAAAGGGCTTCTCTTTACGATATTGATCGATAAATTCATTGTAGACCGATCGATACAGAAAGTTTTTGATAGAAAAATTGGTTTTAAGATTTTGCCGTTTATGCCAGGTACGTACAAAAACATTCTGCACTATGTCTTCGGCAGAATCTTGATTATGAATAAGGCTATAAGCATACACACAAAGCTTGTGGTGGTAGGTATCTACCAAATAATCGAACGCCCTTGAGTTTCCAATTTTGAGGGCGTTTATTAACTGCTTGTTGTCAGAATAATTTGTAATCATATAATAAAATGACAGTAATAGGCGTGATATATTGCGAATATAGAAAAAAAACCCGCAATTATGTAGGGCAATGAAAGAACCAAACGTATTGTATAAAACACGTTGATTAAATGATTACTACAGAAACAGAAACTCTAATTGTAAAATTCATCAATAATCAAGCTTCTATCTCGGAGCTTGAGGAGTTAGAAAATTGGATGCAAAATTCTGATTATGAAAAACTGTTTAAAGTTTATGTCAAAACCAATTACGTCATCGACTATACTATGAGGAAGTTCGATTCAAAAAAAGTAAAGAGCAGATTATCACAAGAGATGGCCAACGAAAAAAGGGCCGTTATACTTGAAAGAAGGCGTAAAGTAATGTGCTATGCAGCTGCGGCGGTTCTAATAGGAGTTTTTGCCTCAACTTATTTTCACAAATTGAATTCTCCGAATAAGCCCTTACAAGATGTGCCGGTAGCAGTTAGAGTAAATGATATTATAGAGCCGGGTACAGATAAAGCTGTTTTAACCTTAGAAGATGGATCGATGGTAGAATTAGGAGAAGCTAATTCTTACGATACTCAGAACGCAAAAAGTAATGGGGCGAAAATCGTATATAACCATATAAAACCGAGCCAAGCTGAAATCAAGTACAATTACTTGACTATACCGCGCGGAGGTCAATTTTATATAAAGTTGTCCGATGGCACACAGGTTTGGCTTAATTCTGAATCAAAATTAAAATATCCTGTAAGTTTTATAGAAAATAAAATACGCGAAGTAGAACTTGTATATGGTGAGGCCTATTTTGATGTCACCTCCAGTAAAGCGCATAAAGGTTCAAAATTCAGGGTTCTTAATAGGAACCAAGAAATTGAAGTTTTCGGAACAGAATTTAATATAAAGGCCTATAGAGATGAGACCAATATCTACACTACACTGATTGAAGGTTCTGTAACCGTCGGAAATGGTGACGAGAAGCGAAAGCTATTGCTTAATCAACAATCAAAATTAAATATTGAGAACAATACTTTCAATGTGTACAAGGTCAATGTGTACAATGAAACATCATGGAAGAACGGTATTTTTAGTTTTAGAGACAAACCATTGAAAGAGATTATGAAAGTAATATCGCGCTGGTATGATGTAGATGTAGTTTTTGAAAACAAAGAACTAGAGGCAGTGACTTTTAAAGGGGTGCTAGGAAAGAATCAAAATCTTCAAGAGATATTATCTACAATAAAAACCTTAAGTATAATCCAAAACTATGAAATAGATGCAAAGAAAATAATTCTAAAATAAGAATATCTAGTATGGCATAAAAGTAAGGGGACAGAGCAAAAACCTGAAAAGTATACAACTCTAAATCCCCTTTTATCAATTACTAATTAATTAAATATTTAACTAACTAATAATCACCAAATTTATGAAAATTAATTTGCAAAATGTCCTATTCCGCTTCAGGAAAGGATTATTAATCAACATTATGAGAACTTTTATTTTTTTGTCACTTACAGTGGTATTTAGTTTTGCGCCCAAAACTATTTTATCGCAAAACTCAAAAATTAAAATAGATGCCGATAAAATGTTAAGTGTCGATGAGGTTTTTGACCTTATAATGAATCAGACAGACTACAAGTTTATTTATCAAGAAGGTGTTTTTGATAAATATCCAAAAGTTCAGGTAAAGAAGGGAACCATACTTGCCAATAAACTGTTGAAAAAGAGTTTGTCAAGTGGTCATTTCAATGTTATTTTTACTAAAAATAACACCATCTTAATAGAGCAATCAGCAGAAGAGGTTAAAATAATTCTGCAGCAAGAAGTCTCAGGCATAATCACTGACCAAGCCGGCCAGCCATTACCCGGGGCAAACGTAATCGAGAAAGGCACGGCAAATGGTACTCAAACTGACTTTGATGGTAATTATACCTTAGGCATTTCAGGAAGCGACGCCATTTTGATGATTTCTTACATTGGTTTTGAAACCGTTGAAATTGCCGTTGTTAGTGGTCGATCTACATATAATGTTTCGCTAATTCTTGACACCGATGCATTGGACGAAGTTGTAGTAGTTGGTTATGGTACCCAAAGAAAAAGAGAAATTACAGGAGCTATTAGCTCAATATCATCAGATGCTATTGACAAACAAACCATTACAGGTTTTGATCAAGCTATGGCCGGTAGGGTTGCCGGTGTTCAAGTTTCCCAAAATTCGGGAGCTCCGGGCGGATCTACTTCCATTAGGGTGAGAGGTATCGGAACGCCAGGAAATAGTGAACCGCTATATGTTATCGATGGTGTACCTGTATTTAACAGTAACTCCGGACGAGGAGGAGGCTCAACACCCATAGGCATACTTAATACGATCAACCCCAATGATATTGAATCAATTGAAATTTTAAAGGATGCTGCCTCTGGTGCTATTTATGGATCAAGAGCTGCCAACGGAGTTGTGATTATTACGACTAAAAAGGGTAAGGCCGGTAAATTGAGATTAAATCTAGACTATTCTATTGGAATACAAAGCCTAGAAAAAGAGCTTGATATATTAGACGGACCCACTTATCAAGAGTACATCAGAGAATATTCAGGCGCAGCACCAAATTTTACAAATCCTGCGAATACGAATTACTTGGACGAAATTTTTCGATCAGCCCCAATTCAAAATTTCAACCTTAATGTTAGTGGTGGAAATGAAACATCTAAGTATTCCTTATCGCTAGGATATTTAGACCAAGAAGGTATCATAAGAGGTTCTGGTTTTGAAAGACTCTCTTTACGTATCAATACGTCTCACGATATTGGTAAGCGTTTCAGAATAGGTAATAATACTTCCATATCGCGGTCAATTAGCAACCAAATAGAAGAAAACACGGTATTTGGATCCGCAATTGGTAGAGCTATAATAAATCCTCCGGTTATACCCGCAAGAAACCCTGACGGAAGTATTGGGCAGCCCGGTGATGTAGGTACTAGTTTTATTAGAACCGGTGGTCCACTTTTCATAACCGATGAGCGTTTTTTCGAGGCCGAACAATTTCGTTTCCTCGGTAATGTCTTTGCCGAATATGATATTTTCGAAGACCTTACCTACAGAATGAATTTAGGTGGTGATTTCCTTTTTGCTGGCTCTAACTCCTTTACTCCATCCTTTAAAGGAAATGGAAGTCCAGATATTCTTTCTGCCGGCACACGATTTGATAGTCGCGAGTGGATTTGGTTATTAGAGCATACGCTGAACTATCAAAAACAATTTAATGAAATTCACAATTTGAATGTTCTTGTTGGTTTTACGCAACAGCAATCAACATATTCCTCACATAGTTCTTCTGTACAAGGTTATGTCACCAATGATTTAATCGCTTTGGATGCAGCTTCACAAATTTCAGGTGTAAGAGGTAGTTTGGTAGACTGGTCATTAATGTCTTTTATCGGTAGGGTAAACTATAATTTAAAGGACAGGTACTTTGTTTCAGGTAGTATTCGTAGAGATGGTTCATCGAGATTTGGACCAGATAACAAATGGGGGATATTCCCATCCGTATCAGCGGGATGGCAAGTTTCTGATGAGGAGTTTTTTAAAATTGATTTTATAGATCAATTTAAACTAAGAGGTAGTTGGGGGCAGTTAGGTAATCAAGAAATCAACCCTTTTCAATATCTTCCGTTGTTGGTTAACAACGCTAGTTATGCTTTTGGTGGTAATGTGAGTACGGGCCTTTTTGCACCGCAACCTGCGAACGAAAATGTCACCTGGGAAACATCGACCCAAACCAATTTCGGAATAGATATAAGTTTATTCAATAGCAAGCTTACTTTAAGTGTTGACTACTTCGACAAAGAGACCGATGGTATTTTGTTACCAGGCACCTTACCCTTGGCCTACGGTTTTATTCTTAACGGTGCTTCTCAATTTCCTACGGTAAATGCAGGTGTTGTAAGAAACACTGGGGTAGAATTTGATTTAGGTCTTAAAGGATTCAAAGAAGATTTTAGTTGGACCGTTAATGCCAATATCGCTACCTTGAACAACAATGTAGAGAGTTTAGGTACTGGTGGTGCCATAATTAGGGATGAAGAATCTTTATCTACTCGTTTTGATATAGGTTTACCAATTGGGGCCTTCTACGGTTATAAGGTTGATGGGGTTTTTCAAAATCAAGCAGAAATAGATGCCCTAAATCCTGATGCGGGTAACGGCGTTTATTACCAAGCTTCCGCTACAGTACCAGGAGACTTCAAGTTCAAGGACCTAAATGGTGACGGTGTTGTCGATGCGGACGATCAGACCCTCTTGGGTAGCCCTGTACCCGATTTCACCTATGGCTTAAATGCGAACATCAACTACAAAAATTTTGATTTCTCAATGTCTTGGCAAGGAGTGCAAGGGAACGAAATCTTCGCTAAAATCTTTCAACAAGCAGGAGACTTTACAAAACCTGACAATAAATTCACCCAATTATATGAAAATGCTTGGAGAGGAGAGGGTACGAGTAATACTGTACCAAGAATAGCCCAAGATAATGCCAATGGCAATTATAGAAACTCTGATTATTATATAAAAGATGGTTCGTTCTTACGATTACGCTCTTTACAAATAGGCTATACTTTGCCTAGTGACTTTTTGGAAAAATTGAAATTAAGTAATTTTAGGTTGTATGTGGGTGGTCAAAATCTCTTAACTTTTGATAACTATGACTTTGGTCTAGACCCTGAAGTTGGCGCAACGTTTGAACAAAATTTACAGAACGGGGTCGATTACGGTCGTTATCCAATCCCAAGAACAATAAGTATGGGCGTAAACATAGGATTTTAGTAAATAAATAAAAAACAAATAAATGAAAAAGTATATTTTTCTTAGTCTTATATCGGTAGTAACACTACTCGGCTGTGAAGATTTTATAGAAATCGAACCACAGGATTCTTTAACTACTACTGCATTTTTTAAAACTGCAGATGATGCCATTGCCTCTATTAACGCGGCTTATGATGGGTTTCAACATTTAAATTATTACGGTTTCAACTATCCGGATATTTTGAATATTGCCGGAGGAGACGCTATAAAAGGAGGTTTTGGAGCAGGTGACCGTCCAGCTTACCTAGAATTTGAAACATTTGACATAACCCCTCAGAATCTCAGAATCAGAGAATTTTATGCTATGGCATGGGGTGGTGTAAACAGGGCGAACGCAGTTTTGGATAATGTATCCCAAATGGAAGTTGAAGGCACTTTTACTGAAGCCCTGAAAACAAGAATTTTAGGTGAAGCCACTTTTTTAAGAGCCTTGCACTACACCAATTTAGTAACGGCTTTTGGGGGCATGCCAATTTATACTTCTGTACCCGCTATTGATGATGAAGTACTACCCCGAACGTCTACACTAGAAACCTGGGCCTTCATCATAAGTTCTTTCCAAGAGGCCGCCAACCTATTACCAGATTCTTATGATGATGCTAATGCAGGTAGGGCTACAAAAGGTGCTGCCAATGCACTGCTAGCTCGTATCTATTCTTTTAGAGGAGAATGGGCTCAAGTAAATACTCAGGTAGATTTGGTTATAAATAGTCCTGCCAATTATGATTTGGCTCCTACTTTTGCTGAAAATTTTGACGAAAGGGGCAATAATAATATGGAGTCTATTTTTGAGATTCAATACACCCTATCTAGCACTTCTTTGTCGATATGGAGTAGCGCTGGAGATTGGAACTCTAATTTCATAGCTAAATATTCCGCTCCACAAGTAGGCGACGCTGGCTGGGCGACTATGTCTCCGACACAAGAATTAGTAGACGATTTTGAGGCTGGTGATCTCCGATTAACAGAAACTGTTTATCGTCCGGGCGACCCATATGGTGACGGTATTTTCGATCCCAATGACGGTTCACATTTCTCAAATGCAGGTCTTTATGGTCACAAAAAATTGACGGGGCTAGATTTTGCAAATACTGCCGGCAATGGTTTTGATTACAATTATAAAATTATTCGATTTGCAGACATTCTTTTATTGAAAGCCGAGGCAGAAAACGAGTTAAATGGAGTTTCTGAAAATGCGTTAGCCCCACTAAACCGTATTAGAGTCCGTGCTGAATTGTTGCCTGTTAACGAGGTGAACAATCCTGGTCTTAATCAAACTGGTCTCCGCGATATTATTCTAGGAGAGCGAAGAAGTGAATTAGCTATGGAAGGGTTACGCTTTTATGACGTAATATACCGTGGTAGAGGTGTCGAATTCCTCGGTTCTAGAGGCTATCAGGCCGGTGATGAAGTTTTTCCTATACCACCAGGTGAAATTACTCAGACCGGTTGGAAACAAAATTAGTTCTATAAATTAGATATTAAAGGTAGTATGGTAATTTATGCCATACTACCTTTTTCTGCATCATTTAATACTATGTTCAAGGCCATAAAATATTGTAGTATTTTTTTTCTTCTGAGCCATGTGTTTTCATGCTCGTTAAGTGAAAATGAGGTTTTTACCAAACTAAATCCTGAACAAACACATCTAGACTTTGTAAATCAAGTTTTCGAATCGGATTCTATTAGTTTAGCCAACAACTACTATTTCTATAATGGTGCCGGTATTACCATTAGTGATTTTAACAATGATGGCCTTCAGGATATTTATTATTCGGGTAACCACATAAGGTCTAAACTCTACCTCAATAAAGGAAACCTTAGTTTTGAAGATGTTACCCAAAAATCTAGACTTGAGAATGATTTTTGGAGTAGCGGTTCTACGTACGCTGATGTTAACGGAGACGGCTGGCAAGATATTTTTGTTTGTACCGTAGGAAAAGATGAGCCCAATTTACTTTATATCAATCAGGGAACTGATGCCAAAGGCGTACCAAAATTTAAAGAAGAAGCTGCCAAATATGGTTTGGATGACAAAAGAATATCTACCCAAGCTGCTTTTTTTGATTACGACCAAGATAATGACTTGGATCTATTCGTTATTGTGAATTCACAATTAATGAACGATCGCAATCAGACCAAACCAAGAAATACGGGTACTAATTCTTATACCATCGATATTCTTTATAGGAATAATGGAGACGACACATTTACCGAAGTATCTGAGCAGTCTGGAATCATTTACGAGGGCTATTCTTTAGGCCTCGCCATAACTGATATTAACAATGATGGTTGGCCAGATGTATATGTGGCCAATGATTTTATCACCAATGATCTTTTATACATCAACAATCAAAATGGAGGATTTGATGAAAAAGCCAATGACTATCTAAGGCATACCAGCTATAACGGAATGGGAGTTGATATTGCAGATGTGAACCAAGACGGTCTTATGGACATCACCGTAATGGATATGCTGCCAGAATCTAACAGGCGCAGAAAATTAATGCAAGCACCTGTGAATTATGACTTATTTAATCGTAGAACAGATTTAGGATATGCCAAACAACACGTAAGAAATACCCTTCAAATAAACCAAGGGGTCAATGATGAAGGTAATTACCAATTTAGTGAGTTGGGAACACTGACCGGCATGTATTCAACAGATTGGAGTTGGGCCCCCCTGTGGGCAGATTTTGATAATAGTGGTACCTTAGACCTATTCATCTCCAATGGATATTATAAGGATCTCACCGATATGGATTTTGCCCTTGGCCTCAAAGAAAAATTACGTTTTGGTTCTAATGAACACAGTATTTCTTACCAAAAAGAGACTTTGGATAAATTAAATCCAATAAAAAAATCCAATTTTCTATATAGAAATAAAGGAAATCTAGATTTGGAAAATGTCACCAAAGAATGGGGTTTGAATGAACCTTCTTTCTCGCACGGTGCCGCTTTTGCTGATTTTGACAATGATGGAGATTTGGAGTTAGTAGTCAATAATCTTGGGCATACATCCTTTTTTTACAAGAACAATACCCTAGAGAACACTCAAGTAAATGAAGAGGGTCGTAGTGTTTTCCTAAGTATTAAACTGAACGGCCCTGGCAAAAATAAAAATGCTTTTGGTGCACGTTTGGAATTATATGCCCACGGAGACCTAAAACAGAGTTATTATCATTCTAATGTACGTGGATATCTATCTAGTATGAGTGATATTATCCATTTTGGATTAGGTAAAGAAAAGAAGGTTGATAGTATTACCATACGTTGGCCAGATGGCACTTTTCAAACTGAAAATTCTATAATAACAAACACCTCACTTACAATTAAGTATCATCCGAATAGAAAAGGCCAACCTCTAGTACAGCCTAATACGCTATTTGAGTCGGTTACTGATTCTTTACAATTGGAATATATACATAAGGAAAACAGTTATATAGACTTTAAGAATGACCCTTTGTTTTATAAAATGTATTCACGCGAAGGACCTAGTATCGCCATTAACGATATAAACAATGATGGGTTAGATGATATTTTAATAGGTGGTTCCGCTAATAATTCAGCTACATTATTTATCCAGAAAAAAGGTTCCTTCGAGAAAAGAAGCCTATTCGAATTAGAAAAGGATTCTAACTATGAAGATATGGGTATGCTCTTTTTTGACGCCGATGGCGACGGAGACAATGACCTATATGTGATTAGCGGCGGAAGTGACTTTGTAGCAAGTGAAGAGGCTTATCAAGACCGGTTTTATAAAAATGAAAACGGAATCTTTGTCAAACAGGAAACGGGTTCTTTAAGTACGGCAAGCGGCGGTCCGGTTAAAGGGGCTGATTATGACAGAGATGGTGATATTGATCTCTTTATTGGCGGTAAAATAAGTCCTGGAAAATACCCTACTTCTCCCCTAAGCAGCCTTTTAATAAATCAAAATGGCATTTTAAAAGAAGACACACCTAAAGCCTTAAAAGAAATTGGCATGGTAACAGATGCACTGTGGACCGATTTCAATAATGATGGTTGGGTAGATCTGATCGTGGTCGGAGAATGGAGTAAAATTCAATTTTTTGTCAATAAAGAGGGTACGCTAGAACCTTATAATAATACAGGACTTGAACATACATCTGGATGGTGGAACAGTATTTCTGGTGGTGATTTCGACAATGATGGCGATACGGATTATATCTTGGGCAACTTTGGTTTAAACACCTATATCAAGGCTGACCAAGACCATCCTATTCGTGTATATGCAGATGACTTTGATGCCAACGGAAAAATAGACCCAATCATATCCTACTATGAAAAGGATGATTCTGGTACATTGCAAGAATACACATTACACACCAGAGATGCACTGATATCACAAATAGTCGCCTACAAAAAACGTTTTAAGAATTATAAGTCCTTTTCCGAAGCAGATTTTGACGAAGTCCTTAAAAAACATGATCGTAAAAATGATTTTGTCCTTGATGCCAAAATATTGACCACAAGCTATATAGAAAATATGGGTTCAAAAGGATTTAAGATACGCCCCTTACCTATAGAATGCCAAGTTGCTCCCGTATATGGCGTGTTGATTAAAGATTTTGATGGTGACGGAAATTTAGATGCCCTATTAAGTGGTAACCAAAATTCTGCAGACCCCCTTTTTGGTAACTATGATGCCTCAAACGGAATTTTTCTCAAAGGAAATGGAAATGGGAAATTAGAACCAGTTTCAAGCATGGAATCAGGATTGTATTTAAATGGAGATCAAAAAAGTATCGTTACTCTTTTTGTTGCAAATCATCCAGTACTTGTTGCCGGTGCAAATCAAGGTGCAATCAAAGCTTACCAACATTTTGATTATATGTCTTTAGCTAATAATATTATCCCTTTGAAAGCTATGGATGCCGGGGCCTATATTACTTTTAATACTGGAGAAAAAACAAAATTGGAGTTCTATTATGGCAATAGTTACCTTTCTCAGTCTTCAAGAAAATTTATGATTCTACCTATAATGAAAGAGGTTCTTTTTTATGACTACAATGGGCTTACGCGAAAAATAAAATAAGAGTTTAATTTAATGGTGCGAAGTTATCTGCTTTTTGGTTTTATTCTTCTTTTTTTCCTTTCCTGCAAGGATAAAAAAGACAGCTTTGCTCAGCATGAAGAACCAGAGAAAGTAATTCAATATTATAGGGCTATTTCTGCAGATAGCTCTGGTATTCAATTTTTGAATAAGACCCAAGAATCTCAAAATTTTAATTATCTCAACTACCCATTTATTTATTTTGGAGGAGGAGTCTCTACCGGAGATATCAACAATGATGGTTTGCCTGATATCTATTTTACGGGGCAAATGGGTAAAAACAAACTGTATTTGAATAAGGGAAACATGTCTTTTCAAGACATTACTTCTACGGCTGGTGTAGAAGGAACCTATAACCATTGGACTACCGGAACCACTATGGCAGATGTCAATAATGATGGTTTTCTAGATATTTATGTGAGCGTCGCCGGCCCAGGAAGCACAAGAAAAAATCTACTGTACATAAACAACAAAAACAACACCTTCTCTGAACAGGCACAGAACTACGGTATTGCAGATGTAGGCCATACTATTCAATCTGCTTTTTTTGATTACGACAACGATGGGGATTTAGATCTATATGTAGGTAACTATCCCACCTCTGGTTTCAGTCAAAATAATAATTTTTTTGAAAAACGGATGAAGCATCCTACTATAGAGGAATCGGATAAACTGTATCGCAATGATGATGGAAAATTTATAGATGTCACCCTAGCATCAGGCATACTAAATTACGGACTAACACTTGGTGTCAGTTTTTCAGATTTTAATAATGATGGCAATGTAGACATCTATGTGTCCAATGATTTTAATTCAAGTGACTTTCTTTATATCAACCAAGGCAATGGTACATTTTTAAATCAACTTCAGCAGTATACAAGGCACACTTCTAATTTTGGTATGGGTACTGATGCAGCTGACATCAACAACGACGGTCTTATCGATTTTGTTCAATTAGATATGATGGGCAGTACGAACGAAGACCAGAAGTCAAATATGAGTGCCATGAATACCGCCCTATTTTATGATTTGGTAGATAAAGGTCTGCATCATCAATACATGAAAAACACATTACAACTCAATACGGGACTGAATAGTTTTATTGATATCGGTGAGATGGCAGGCATTAGTTATACAGATTGGAGCTGGTGTCCATTATTATTCGATATGCAAAACAATGGTTTTAAAGACTTGTTTGTTACCAATGGTATGCGGCGTAATGTTAATAATAACGACTATAATGCCTTTTTCCGAATACAGAAGGCCTATGGCAAGGTGAAGCCAGAACAGTATTTAGATTGGGTGAGAAGAATGTCGTCTACTCCTGTGCCTAATTTTGCATTTTCGAATAATGGAGATTTGACTTTTGAAAAGAAAACAAAAGAATACGGACTAAGTGTTGAAGGCTTTTCTAACGGCGCTTCGTATGCCGATTTGGATTTAGATGGTGATTTGGATCTTGTCGTGAACCACCTAGATAAGACATCTCAAATATTTGAAAATAAAATCAACAATAAAACTGGGGCAAACTACCTTCGAGTAAAACTCATTGGAAAAGAGGATAATACATTTGGAATAGGATGTAAAATAAAAATATTTACGAATGGTGACAAACAATTGGTAGAACTCCAAACCACACGTGGCTACGAATCGTCTGTTGAACCTATTGTGCATTTTGGTGTTGGCAATCTTCAAAAAATAGATTCTGTTCAGATTTTCTGGCCAATGAGAGGTTTGCAAACGGTTTACAATATTGAGGCAAACCAGCTACTTGAAATAAAACAAGAAGAAGGGGCAAAAGTTCAAGCTATTAAAAAGGATAAACCAAAGAGGCTATTCTCAAGTTTAGAATTAAACCTATCACCAAAATACACGCACAGAGAAAATGATTTTAACGATTTTCAGCGGGAAGTACTTTTGCCACATAAAATGTCACAACAAGGCCCTGCATTAGCTGTAGCAGATGTAAATGGCGACGGTTTGGATGATTTTTATGTAGGAGGTGCTAAAAACCAATCGGGGCAACTTTACGTACAAAATGAACAAGGAGGCTTTGAAGCAACAGCGGAAGACATTTGGAAATCGGACAAGGAATATGAAGATGTTTCGGCAACTTTTTTAGATGTCGATAATGATGGTGATAATGACCTATATGTAGCAAGTGGAGGCAATGAAAACCCAGATGGAGATTCATTATACCAAGACCGACTTTATATAAATGATGGCACTGGTAAATTTAAGAGAGTCAAAAAAGGCCTTCCCAAAATATACACTAGCAGCTCTATTGCCAAAGCTTTTGATTTTGACAAAGATGGCGATTTAGACTTGTTTGTTGGTGGAAGACAGACCCCAGGAAAATACCCCTTAGCAACAAATAGTTACATTCTAAGAAATGATAGTAAAAAGACCCTTGTAAAGTTTACGGATATAACTAACGAAATTGCTCCTGACTTTAGCAATCTAGGTATGGTCACAGATGCAGAATGGGCTGATATCAACAAAGATGGTGAGCAAGATTTAATCATTGTTGGGGAATGGATGGCGCCTAAAATATTCATCAATACCGAAGGCCGATTTTTAGATGAGAGTTCGTCTTATGGCTTAAATGATTTTGTCGGCTGGTGGAATACCGTAAAAATGGAAGACTTGGACAATGATGGGGATTTGGACTTTTTAGCAGGAAACCTAGGGTTAAATTATAAATACAAGGCTACAGAAACGGAACCGTTTAAAATCTATGCTAAAGATTTTGATGATAATGGTAGTTTAGATATTGTGTTGGGCTATTATAATGCAGGAGAATTGTATCCTCTAAGAGGGCGTGAATGCTCTTCTCAACAAATACCTTCCATTAAAAAGAAGTTTCCAGATTATAACTCCTTCTCCAAGGCTAACCTAACGCAAGTATACACACCAACCAAGTTGAATGAAGCCTTAAGCTATGAGGCGAAAACCTTTGCTAATTCTGTATTCATGAACGAGTCAGGCACATTTATACAGAAACCCCTACCCTATTTAGCTCAAACATCTTCGATAAATGATATACTGATAGAGGATATTGATAATGATGGTAATTTGGATATAGTGGTTGCAGGAAATTTATATGCCTCAGAAGTAGAAACCCCAAGAAACGATGCAAGTTACGGCTTACTTTTAACGGGTTTAGGTGGTGGTGAATTTAAAGTGGTCTCACCAATGGAAAGTGGAATTAATATAAGTGGGGAGTTAAAGAATATTCGAAAAATAAACACTATAAATGACGGAACCTATTATCTAATCGCTAGAAATAATATGCCCCTTCTTATTCTAAAAAAACAAAACAATAGTAACCTTTAAATTTCAATAATGATAATTAATTCTGAATAATTGAGTTACACGTTTAGTCTCTGTTTTATTTGATTATGACTTATGGGTTAAGCCTCTATCAATCTATTAATAGTGTTATGAAAGATATTAGTCTTGAATTGTGACCTATTAACTCTAAAGCAGAACTCGGTCTTCATCCAAAATAGGTACTCAATGTCGAATTTTTTGCCCCATAACAAAAGGAAAATGCATATATCATTAATACCTTATAATGGATTAAAGATTAGACTTGATTCAAACATCACAAAACCCTATCATGATATTTTGAAAAGGGAAGGAGTCCTTTTATTTGGAAGGTACACAACGAAGGAGTTTGCGTGGTATAATTTTCAGGGAAATCATCGTAAATATGATCGTACATAGGGAATATACCAATGCCCAACCTGCTACTTTTATTATCTACAGGGATAGAGTAGAAACCGAAAATGCGAACAATCAACATGGGGAAGGAGTTTTATCGCCTACAAATTTTTCGCCCTTCCCCAAAAATCCATCAATTGCCAAGTTCTTTATGCAATTGGGTAGGTTTGATGAATTGGGTTCAGGCATCTTGAATGTAAACAAGTATATCAAAGCTTATTCAGGAAAGGACAATCCCCAATTTATTGAGGGAGCTACGTTTAAGACTATTATCCCAGTTAAAGAGGCTCTTTTGGGAGCAGTTGTCGGAGTTCATGTCGGAGCAATTGTCGGAGCAGTTGACGGGGCATTTGTCGGTGTAACCAAGGGAGTGAAAGAAAAACTAAAAGCCATACTTAAAGCAATTTCAGAAGAGGAAGGTAAGAGAATACCCTTTTATAAAAGTGCCGCTGATCTTGACGAAAGCGACAGAACAATTGAAAGATATATGCAGCAATTACGAGAAGCAAATCTAATTGAATTCAAGGGGGAAGCATCTCAAACGGGAGGTTATTACCTTACTGATAAATTCAAGAAGACCATTGAACCTCTAAAACAATAGAGGGATAATCTGTGTATTAAATTGCAGGATAAATTAGGTGAAAGCCTGTCAATGTCTATTTGAGAAATTGTTTTTCGACTTGTAAACCAAACCCCTGCGGAAGTTGCACAACCCTTCCCCTCCAATCCTCCCCATGCGGACACGCTTCGCCGGTTCGCCTGTGAAGTCTTTACGTTCCAGTTTTGCACGACCTCCTCGATGCCGCGCGAAAGCACAAGCGGCAAAAAGGCCGCTTGATCTTTCCTCCCCCTATCCACAATATTTTGGTCGTTTTGGTGACTTTCTAGTATCATTTTATTTAAAATATAATCAAAAGTATCTATCATTTATTAGCATCTGTTTTCATCTAGTTTTATAATATAAAATGCTGATATATAGATGATTAAAATCATTTCTGATGCATTATATTTATCCGTATCGACGGATAGCAAGTTATGTTTTAAGTGGCTTAAAACGACTACTTCTGGCGAAGTGAAAACAGTCAAAATCGATATTAAAATGACAATCAATAAAGGCGGAAGAAAACGCTTGGGCGACAGGAAACGAAAGCACACGATAACGTTACGATTCAACATTTCGGAGCTGCAAAAAGTAAAAGTTTTATTGGAATCCTATAACCTAGATTTTGGCAAACGCGGAACGGTGGGGCCTTTTTTGAGAAGGCTGATTTTGAACAGGGGAACGGTAAAGGAAAAAAGGGTTCCCGATGGTATTTCGAACCTTAGCTATCAATTGAATAAAATCGGAACCAACATTAACCAATTGGTAAAACTTGCCAATTATAAAAACATGCGCAGCCCGAATTCGAATCTTGAACGGGAAGTCAGCAAAGCGAACAAATTGATGCACAAATTGGTCGGAACCCTCAAAACGAAAAACTAAAAATGATAGCACGTATCCTGTATCGGCAAAATGTACATGGCGTACTGAACTATGTTTTTGAAAAAGAGAAAAGTACGGTGCTCGGTTTCCAGAATACGTATTCAGATACCGATACGGACAAGGAGTTTTTCGCAAACGTCCTGTATCATTTAGGCAATCGCCACGATTCAGAAAAGAGATATGTGCATGCGACCATTAACCTGCCTAGAGAAGAACATTTGAACGACAGGAACTTTTTTGAACTTTCCATAAATTATATGAAGCATATGGGCTATGACGAACAACCCTTTGTTGTGGTTCGCCATCATGACACCAAACACGAGCATGTGCATATTGTTTCGACGACCATAAAAGAGGATGGTTCTATTATAAATCTATCCAATGATTTCAGAAGGAATATAGCCACCCAAAAACATTTGGAAAAACAGTACGGACTTTCCCCTTCGCCCGAAACTAAGGCGCAAAAAGAACTACCTGTTTACAAGATTTCCAAAATCAATACAGCCGATGTGAATGGGGTCAGGTTCTATATACAGGATATTTTGAACAACAGCTTGCAGAAGTATACTGTAAGAAGTTTTGAGGAACTCGCCGAACTGGTCGAACCACACCACATTCTCGTAAGACCCATACAGCTTTCAAAGGGCAGGGTTGGGGTTTCCTATGGTATCTCTATAGTGAACGGTTACAAATCAAGGTTTATAAACGGTTCTACGGTGCATCCGAAATTAAGTGGTCCAAAATTGCAGAAGGTGTTTAAGCGCAATCAAAGTTCCAAACTGTTGCCTATGGTAAAAAAGCGATTGGAAAAACAGCTAAAAACTACCTATAATTTGTTCAAGACCATAAACCCCGAACAACTACCGGATATCCTAAAATCATATCAAAAACTCGATTGCAAGGTCGATTTCAATAAAGAGGGAAAGGCCATTGATTTTAGTGTCTATGACAAATCAGGATATGTGTTAAAAACGAATGAAATATCAAATCACATCGGAATGCTTCAAAACCCAAAACTGTTCGAGAGTGGCTATACCCAAATGGATATCGAAAGCGTGCAGTTGCATTTGGAACTCCAAAAATGTATCAAAGAAGTTTTTAAGACAAGCTACCG
>JASFYU010000090.1:0-4913 GCA_045046905.1 Flavobacteriaceae bacterium
TCTTTGAAATATCTCGATATTCCTTCAAATTTTCCATTTCAAATCTTAGCTTTTATTTGTATTCTGTAGATTAAATCTTAGGTCGAACTCAGGTTATAAGTAAAACCTGTCTTTACATATTGAATAAGGAAGAAGCTTCTGCCGTTTCCCCTCCATGCTTTAATGACCTACTCAACACCGAGGATTTTAAAAGCTTTACCAATAATAGTAAGAGAAATCACAATATGCATTTCTATAGGATTCAAAATAAGGTTTCAGCTTGCATTTGAATATGGTCAGGGCACAAATGTAAGTTGGTAAAAAATCATGAATTCACTATATTCACTAAATTCATTCAAAGCTACTTCTAGCGCTCTGCTTTGCATAGTTTATTTTTTTGGCACAGCTGACCTTATGTCTTGTTATGAATAGAAATTATACTTGATAAATAAAACCGATTAAAAAAATGAGAAAAACACTTTTAATTTCACTACTAACCGCATTTTCATTACTATTTACACCGTCGATTTATGCCGCAATAAAACTGCCTGCCATTGTATCCTCCAATATGGTCTTACAACGCAATACCACCGTAGTACTGTGGGGGTGGGCCGATGCGAAAGAGAAGCTAACCATAAAAGCCTCTTGGTTGGATCAGCCGATAAATGTAAAAGCCGACGCTGACGGTAATTGGCGAATTGAAGTAAAGACGACGAATAGCAAAAGTCCGCAAAAAATCAGTCTTAAAAGTAAAGACTCCTATATCGTATTGGAGAATATCCTTTTTGGAGAGGTATGGTTATGTTCAGGACAGTCAAATATGCAGCAACCCGTTAATGGGTATACTGGCCAACCGACCTTTGGTACATTGAATGCGGTTGTACGTGCTGCAAATCCGAATTTACGTTTATTTACAGTAGATAGGGTTGGATCAAAAACGCCTAAAAAGAACATTGAAGAGTACACTTCCTGGCAACAGGCGTCTCCTGATAATATAGCTGATTTTAGTGCTATTGCCTACTATTTCGGGCAACAACTACAAGAAACTCTAGACGTTCCGGTGGGTATGATTCATACTTCTTGGGGCGGTAGTTCAGTTCAGGCCTGGATAAGTAAAGATGTGATGAATACTTTTGAAAAAGTTGATTTGAAAGAGGTCGATATTACAAAAAGAACCAATCATATTCCAACAGCACTATACAATGCTATGATTCATCCGCTAATACCGTATTCTATAAAGGGTGCGCTCTGGTACCAAGGAGAGTCTAATCGAGAGGAGCCAAAAAAATACAAGTCTCTTTTTCCTGCCATGGTCAAAGATTGGCGCAACCGATGGGATATAGGCGATTTTCCATTCTATTTTGTACAGATAGCCCCATTTTGGTATAGTAACAATGATGCTTTTTCGACTTCTGACAATTCTGCTTTTATTCGTGAAAGTCAATTGTTATGTGCCGATCTGATCCCCAATTCAGGCATTGCCATCACCATGGATATAGGTGAGGAATTTTTTATTCACCCCCCGAAAAAGAAAGAAGTAGCCGATAGGTTATTGTACAATGCACTCAATCAAACCTATGGGTTTAAAAATGTGGATGGCAAATCTCCTGTATACGAATCCTTAGAAATTAAGGGTAATGAAATCTTACTAGCATTTAAAAATGCAGAAACCGGTTTATATGCCTATGGTGAATTAACGGGATTTGAGATTGCCGGGGCAGATAAAGTGTTTTATCCGGCAACTGCCAAAATTGTAAAAGGAAAAAAAGTACTGGTCAAGAGCGAAAAAGTGTCTTCAGCAGTAGCAGTACGCTACGCATGGAAAAACTGGGTAAAGGGATCACTTTATGATACCAATCTTTTACCAGCTTCATCATTTCGCACCGATGATTGGAAAGATGCTACACAATTACAAAGGTAGAAGCGTTCTGACAAAGGCTGGCAACAAATGTACTAGCTCGATACAAAGGTACGAGCTAGCACATTTGACCTACAATATGGTTGGCATCAAAAAAGCAAGAACTTCTAGCATTAGCCCTTCAGCTTGTCAAAAGATACTTTTAGAAACCAATGGTTAAAAAAATAGAAAAAGAGAACATCTAGAATCGGTGAGCAAAAAGTGGCCGTAAAAAGATAAGCCTACCAACCTAAAACTCATCTTTACCACCATAATATCATGTATTTTGAAACACACTCAAAATGACAAAGAGCACCTTTATGAAAGCGGCAATATATGCGAGGTACGGATCTCCTGAAGTTCTTCAAATTAGGGAAATCGAAAAACCTGCACCCAAAGACCATAAGATACTAATAAGGGTATATGCTGCCACCGTAAATAGAATCGACTGTGCCATACTAAGGGCAAAACCATTTATTATGCGATTTTTAACAGGCTTTATAACACCTAAAAATTCGATTCTAGGAACCCATTTTACAGGTAAAATCGATAGGTGCCGATAAAACAATCGACTATATGACTACCGACTTCACAAAATCAAAAGAAAAATATGATTTCATTTTTGATATGATCGGCAAGAGTACGTGTGCAAAGTGCATACCAGTATTACAAGCTGGTGATGTATACATTTCATCAGAACTTGCTTCAATGTCACAAAACCTCTTTTTAGCACTTAGCACACTATTGATTAGCACTAAGAAAATCGTGTTTCCTTTTCCTGAAAATATAAAAGAAAGTATTCGGTTCGTGAAAAAATTAATGGAACAAGAAAAATTCAAACCCCATATCGATAGGCGGTACCCCCTTGAACAAATTGCAGATGCCTATAGATATGTCGAAAAAGGAGAGAAAATCGGAAATGTTATTATAGCTATGGACTAAGAAAACGAAAAATACCAAATGAAACTCTTTACCTTATTGATTTTGTCGATACCTTTCATAGTATACTCCTTGTTTTGGAAACCTATGCCAAGAAAGCATGTACTGCTAAAAGAGCAGTTAATTCAGACAACTATCAAAACAGAAGCGTATACCGTGCTTAGAAACAAATGCAATATATGTCACGCTACCAAAAAGCGCACAGATATCTTTACCCTCAAAAACATGGATTCACTCGCCTTTGATATTCACAAACAGGTATTTATAAAGAAAAAAATGCCCAAAGGCAAAAAAAATAACCTTACCGATGAGGAAATTCGAAGTTTAAAAAATTGGTTAGATTCGACTTTAAACCCCCGATAATTTCTAATGGAGAAGAGCGATTATCACAAACAAGGTAACGCAATCTATTAACCCGAGTTCGACCCAAGGCACAAGGCATGCTTCAGTGAAAATATTTTTTATCCTCTATCGAATAAAGCAATTCTGATCCCGACAGCTAACGGGAAGGGAGGGGCATTAAACCCTAAATAAGAGACTATTTCGCGACGTTCACCGCCCGGGTCTCTCTAATCACTGTGACTTTTACTTGCCCAGGATAAGTCATATCTGTCTGTATTTTTTGAGAAATTTCAAAAGATAGCTCTGCCGCTTTATCATCGCTGACTTTTTCACTTTCGACGATTACTCTAAGCTCTCTACCAGCTTGAATAGCATAGGCTTTTTGAACGCCGCCGAATGCAAAAGCGACATCCTCAAGATCCTTGAGCCGCTGAATGTAGGAATCCAATACTTGTCTTCTGGCACCAGGTCGAGCACCACTAATAGCGTCACATACCTGTACAATCGGAGATATCAAGGTTTTCATTTCAATTTCGTCATGGTGGGCGCCAATGGCATTACATACATCAGGTTTTTCTCCATATTTCTCTGCCCATTGCATTCCTAATATAGCATGGGGAGTTTCTACTTCGGCCTCGGTATTCGGTACTTTTCCGATATCATGCAAGAGACCGGCACGCTTGGCTATTTTTGTATTCAAACCTAGTTCCGCCGCCATAACGCTACAAAGCTTGGCTACTTCTCTAGAATGCTGCAATAAATTTTGCCCGTATGAAGAGCGGTACTTCATACGCCCTACCGCCTTAATGAGTTCAGGGTGTAAACCATGGATACCTAAATCGATTACCGTACGTTTACCTATCTCGACAATTTCTCCTTCGATTTGCTTTTCAGTTTTCTTCACAATCTCTTCTATCCTTGCCGGATGTATTCTCCCATCAGTAACCAATTTATGGAGCGATAGGCGTGCTACTTCCCTACGAACAGAGTCAAAACAAGAGAGAATAATAGCTTCCGGAGTATCGTCGACAACAATTTCAACACCTGTCGCCGCTTCCAATGCCCTAATGTTTCTACCCTCACGACCTATAATACGCCCTTTTACATCATCGGACTCCAAATTAAAAACTGAAACACAATTTTCTACGGCCTCCTCGGCACCAATACGCTGTATGGTATTAATGACAATTTTCCTCGCCTCTTGTTGTGCGGTAAGTTTAGCTTCTTCAATGGTAGACTGAATATAGGCCATAGCATCGGTTCTCGCCATATCCTTTAAAGATTCTAACAGTTGACTTTTTGCATCGTCGGCAGAAAGCCCTGAAATGACTTCTAACTGTTGTACTTTATTTTTATGAAGTTTCTCGAGCTCTGACTGTTTTTTGTCATAGAACTCGGCCTTATACTCAACATCTTTTATTTTGTAGTCTAACTGCTCACTCCTTTTTTTGTTTTTTGCAAGCTCGCTGCTTACCTGCGATTCTTTGTCTCGAGTACGCTTTTCGGACTCATTTATTTTTTTATCCTTATTAAGAATGACTTTTTCATGTTCGGCCTTTAGTTCAAAAAACTTCTCCTTGGCCTGAAACAATTTATTTTTTCTAACATTTTCCCCTTCAATGTTCGCATTTTTAATAATGCTGTCAGCTTCCTTCTTCGCATTGAAAACGGTCTTGGAAGCTTTTCCTTTTTCCATAAATTTCGCAATCACAAATCCGATTACAAGACCTATAATACCAGCTATTATTGTTATAGT
>JASFYU010000091.1:0-54518 GCA_045046905.1 Flavobacteriaceae bacterium
AATTTTTGAAATATCCAGATATTCCTTCAAATTTTCCATTTCAAATCTTAGCTTTTATTTGTATTCTGTAGATTAAACCTTAGGTCGAACTCAGGTTATCAGTTACTTTGTCATGAAATATGATTTTTTTACGATACCTGAAGCGTACGACCCGCTTCTTAAATCTTTGTTTTTGGGGGTCTGAAAGTTTCTTGAAAAATGGAAGATGAGCAGCAATAATCTGCTCTTCATGCAGGGTCAAGTCCGGAATCTTCTTAAATGGATTTAAAAAAACACATTAAGCGTGTAATAGAGTATATACAAAAAATACCCTAAAATAAGAGCCAGGGCCAAAATTCCGAATACATTTTCAAAAAATGACATAGACCCCGCTTTTTAAGCTAATTTTTTTACATACGTTCAGGCACCTCAATACCAAGAAGCTTAAAGGCAGATTGAACAATCTCTCCTACCTTTTTAGACAGTTGTATTCGAAGCACTTTCTTTTGCTCATCGACCTCGCCCAAAATAGAAACATTTTGATAGAATGAATTGAATTCCTTAACCAGATCATACACGTAGTTGGCTATCAAAGCCGGACTATAATTATCTGCGGCTAATCGAATGGTTTCAGGAAATAACCGAATTTGTTTTATCAGTTCCTTTTCTTTTGGCAAGAGCGTTGTCAGGTCTTCAAAATCTGACCGTTTTACACTCAAATTGGCCTTTCTTAATATAGACTGAATCCGCGCATAAGTATATTGAATAAACGGCCCCGTATTGCCTTGAAAATCGACAGACTCCTCAGGGTCAAAAAGAATTCGTTTTTTGGGATCTACTTTTAGAATATAATACTTGAGCGCACCCAGACCTATCATTTTATACAGTCGCTGCTTTTCCTTCTCTGAATAATCTTCTAGTTTTCCTAATTCCTGAGATATATCGGCTGCTGTTTGTGCCATCTCCTCCATTAAATCATCGGCATCAACAACAGTACCTTCTCTACTTTTCATCTTTCCGCTGGGCAGATCAACCATACCATAACTTAAATGATATAAATGTTCAGACCATGAAAACCCCAGTTTCTTTAGAATTAAAAACAGCACCTTAAAATGGTAATCCTGTTCATTGCCAACGGTGTACACCATGCCGTTAACATTGGGGTAATCTTTTACACGCTGTATAGCGGTACCAATATCTTGAGTCATATAAACGGCAGTACCATCGGATCGAAGTACTATTTTTTCGTCTAGTCCGTCTTCGGTCAGATCGATCCAAACTGAACCATCCTCTTTTTTAAAGAACACACCTTCTTCTATTCCGTCTGCAACTACATCTTTTCCTAATAAATAAGTGTCGCTCTCATAGTATAATTGGTCAAAATCTACTCCTAGATTTTTATAGGTTTCCTCAAAACCTTTATATACCCATCCATTCATGGTTTTCCATAGCGTAACCACCTTATCATCACCAGCTTCCCATTTCAGGAGCATTTCCTGAGCTTCTTTTAATATTTGAATATGTGGAGTAAATTTTTCATCCAAAAGGCCCTTGACTTTTCCAATTTCCTTTTCGGAAAATATTTCATCAGATTCAATATCTCCATATAACATCGAAAATATGGCGAGAAATTTTTTTCGAGATTTTTCCAATAACTCATTTCCAATATTATCATTAAGTAAGTAATCAAGATCATTCTCTAGAGAAGAATCAAACTCAACTTGAGTGTTCCCTATATTAAACTCATAGAAACCCTTAATACCAGCTCCTAGAGCAGGGAAGTATTCATTATCTACTTGGATATTTTCGATAGCCTTTCTAAGATTATATTCTGATTGAGAATTTAATTCTTTCTGTAGTTTTTGGACAAAATCGCTATATAAATCTCTAAGCTGTTCTTTGAATTTTCTATCATATTCCACATAATACTTACCAACCAGTTTATCTCCTTTTTTTAACTCTTTACTAAATGTAGTTTCTGGAGTTTCTCTTTCCCCATCTTTACCTAAAAGAGCGAATCGCTCCCAAGCCAACATGCTTTTACAAATATGAATACCCCTATCATTGATGATTTGGGTTTTGTATACCTTTTTACCAGATGCCTTTAGAATTTCAGAAACCGAATATCCTAACAAATTGTTTCGAATATGGCCCAAGTGCAAAGGCTTATTAGTATTGGGCGAGGAGTACTCCACCATAACGGTACTGGCATTGTCGGTTTTTACAAAGCCAAAATCAGCCTCTCCTTTTATGGATCTGAAAAAATTTAGATAAAAAGCATCGTCAATAACAATGTTCAAGAAGCCTTTTACGACATTAAAACTGCTGACCTCTTCAACATTCTCCTGCAAGAAGACACCGATTTGCTTTCCGATGACTTCAGGATTCCCCTTTACAAAGCGAAGTATAGGAAATATCACTGCCGTAATATCGCCCTCAAAATCTCTACGCGTAGGCTGAAATTCTACCGATGGAAGTTCCACATTAAAAATAGTGACTACTGCTTCTTTCACCTTGGTCGTTAGTACTTCTTTGATATTCATTGACTGCATACATTTAAGCCCGCAAAATTACGATTTTTTTAAGGTTTAAAACCTATAAATGGCAGGGTGTACCATTCAAGTTTCTATTTTCACTAACTTTAGTAGTGTCTTACAATCTGTAAAAATGAAACACCTAGTTTGCCTATGTACATTATTCCTCGCTATATCATGTGATGAAATACAGGAATCAAAAGAAATCGATAAGGACCGGATTACAACAGAAGTGAAAAATATGTTATTCGATTATCATAAAGCTATTGCCAAAGACGGCCTGACCGCCGAATTCAATTACCTTGATCAATCATCAGATTTTTTCTGGGTTCCGCCAGGGTATAGAATAGCCCTGAATTATGATTCTGTTCAAAACATTCTACAGCAAAACGCGAAATTATTTAGATCAATCGAGCTTCAATGGAATGCACTACAGATCTACCCCTTATCAAATAAAATAGCCAGTTATTCGGGAATAGTTGTTGGGCGTATGATAGACACTTCAGGGATTGAATCAAAGGTATTTATGATAGAATCAGGAACGCTAATCAAAAGATAAAGTGGATGGAAACTGTTAAATGGCCAATCGGCGACCTTAGGTGCGAAATGAATTTGAAATTATACGCTCCCCAATTTATGGAATACAAACCTAAGATTATATGCTCTTAAACATATCCTATAGCAATACCGAGGTGTATAGAAAAATAGATAGTGAAGTTGGCAAACCCTTTACCTTGAAAGAACGATGGGCACTTGGCGGTATTGGCTCCCCAAAGTTATATATCACTGAAACGAGTATTGAAATCAGAAATCTGTTGATTTTAGACAAAAGTTCCGATTCTTGCAGCATAGAAATGCGACCCAAGGGTATCATTCTTCGCTTTCGGTCTTTGTTTGAGACCTATGCCTTGATTATACCCTACTATAAATTAACAATACACAAGGGGGAGGGCTTTGCCCAGTATTCGATTTACAGAGACAACTATTTTATCAAAGTACGCTCTGACACCAAAGCCGTTCAAAAATTCTTTAAAAAATTATTGGATTATAAAACGAATAATGCCCCGACCTCTATTGACGATTTGTAATACTCTTTTATTTTTATTTTCCTGGCAATACTCTCACTTCTTCTTTTAAGAAATGAAAAATCTGAAATTGATATCTTAATAGCCGCTCATAAATTACTGATCATCACTTACCTTCCTTTTGCTTTTTTTATGGTAGTAATGGCTTTGGCCTTTTTGAGAGGTGTAATAAAATCCTGCCTAACATCTGTCTAAATTGTAAAAAATTACTTTTTTTAAAAACTATTAATTTCCCAAATAAATAAAAACGTTAACGCTTAATGTTTGTGGCTTTATATCTAGGGCAGCACCACTTCCTCCACTATTTATCGATAAAGAATGTAAATGACTAGTAGTTGTATAGGTGGAATAATAATCATTTGGATCATCATCGTAGCCGTTTGTAACTCTCCCAAACCAACCAGTATTACCTCTAGATATTGTTCTATTAACACCATGGTAATTACCTGCGCCTCCAATGTTCAGTATTCTACTTAACCATTGATCTCCGGTACTAGTTGAATTTGTACTTCCCGTAAAATTAACATTTGGTAAATTTGCCTGATTAATAGTTTTAGAATTAGACCCTGAAACACTCCCCAAAGCTGCTCCATTTTGTGATAAATACGTATTAGACGCATTTGGTAAAGAACCACTTAACCCTAATACGCCAGCATTAGTCTGTTGAGCTGCCGTAAGAGAAGAAATAGCTCTACCGTTTAGCACAATCCAACCATTATGGTCAGCAGCCTGAATACCTTGTTTAATATCACCAAGCTCATTGGAATTAAAATTTGTTTTAGCCACCCAAACTGGGTCACCACTGCCATCAGTTTCCATTACTTTATTAGCATCGGCAATACCAGAGGTTCCTATTTTACTTGTGGTAACCGAATCATCAGCCAAAGAAGTTGCTCCTGTATTACTAATGGTAATATCGCCTGTCATAGTAACTGCTATAGCTTGGCTAGAACCGTTTGCTACTACAATTTGCGCATTACTCATACTTGGTAAACCAGCTTTGGTGGTATTTGCTGTTATTTCACTAGCCTGTGCTGTTGTGATTCCTACTTTTGCAATATTCAATGTAATGGCAGAATTCTGAGTTGACTGTTCAGACTCTAATGTTGTTATGGAAGTAGCGTTCGTCGCTATACCTGTAATATCCTGATTGCCTGTATTGGTACCGCTGGTATTGCTTATTATGGTTGCCTGTGCTGTTGTGATTCCTACTTTGGCTGTATTCAAGGCTATGGCAGAATTCTGCGTCGTCTGTTCTGACTCCAAGGCTGTAATAGCCGTGGCGTTTGTTCCTATTACTGAAATATCTTGGTCTCCTGTATTAGTACCACTTGTATTACCCAATATTGTTATCTGTGCTGTTGTGAGTCCTATTTTTGACGTGTTCAATGTAATGGCAGAGTTCTGAGTCGTCTGTTCTGACTCCAATACTGTAATAGCTGTGGCGTTTGTTCCTATTACTGAAATATCTTGGTCTCCTGTATTAGTACCACTTGTATTACCCAATATAGTTGTCTGTGCTGTTGTGAGTCCTATTTTTGACGTGTTCAATGCAATCGCAGAATTCTGAGTCGTCTGTTCTGACTCCAATGTCGTTATGGAAGTGGCATTGGTGTCTAAAACACCTTGAACAGTGGTACTTATGGGTTTGTCCACATCCGCAGTATTATCAACATTTGACAAACCTACTTTTCCCTTATCTATTCCGCTGGCTAATTTAGTATCTGTAACGGCACCATCTGCGAGTTTAACCGTACTTATTCCGCTATCTAGTACCCTATATTTATCTAAAGCAGTACCATCTCCTTCAATAGATATATTATCTGAAATCCCATTTTCGCCGCTACCTTGTAAAGAAGCTAAAAAATCTGTTTCTGTTCCTGTATTTCCGGCATCAAGCCAAATTTGATAGGCAGATTTTCCATCAGCACCATCATCTCCTTTTGAAGCGTTTGCCGCATATAGTGCGTAAGGAACGCTCATAAGTTGACTTATTCCTACGATAGGGCTACCACTACGCCCTTCTATAACCAATTCAGTTTTTATAAAGAAAGGACCGTTTGTCCAGTCTACCAAATCTAGACTACTGCTTATCGGATTACCTCCTCCTATCACGAGAGTCAATAATCCATTAACATTCGTAGTTACAGCATGAAATTCAGAAAAGACTTCTGAACCTTGAGCCGACCCTTGTAAAAGACTTACTGTTGCATTCACCGCCCTATTACTAGCCACATCACCATCGACATTACGAACCACGGCCTGATAACTAAACTTATCTGGTGATTGAGCTTCACCGCTGACACAATAAAATAGCAACATCAATGATACCAAAATTTGAAACGTATTCATTCTAAAATCGAATCGTATTTTCATGAAATTTATTTTTTTATGATTTTAAATCCAGTGACGAATTTCCCTTTTTTTAGGATGCTTATAAAGTAAATCCCCGTTGCCATACTCCCCATATAAACCTCAGATATAGGACTAACCATTGGCGCTCTAAAAAGCTCTCGCCCTTTAATGTCAAGAACTAAATAAGATAAATTAGCAATATCCGAATTCGGAATTTCTAAAAATAATATATCGGTCGCAGGATTGGGGTACGCAATTGCATTGACAACCGTTTTCGGACGCTCTATTTGTGAAATTTCATAGGTATGTTGCATGCCTTCAGTTACAGTGCCATCATTCGATTCTAAAAATGAAAAGTTCACCAACCCAAGTGAAAAAGAAAAAGAACCACCTTCTTGAGAAGATTCTCCCCCAGAAGCAACTACAGAGGATTGCGCCCAACCAACCAAAGGAAGAAGCCATACCAAAAGCAGAGTCACTATTGTAATACATCTCATATTTAAGAAAGATTTATATTACAAATAACATAGAATTAATCTTATAAATAAACTATACGTTGTGAAAAAGGTGGAAAATGTTGTGAAATTACATAGAACTGTAGGTTAAAAAATTAGCGTAGCCTATATTTATAGTGGAAGAGTAATACTACTTTAATTCTAAAATGTCACATTGGAAGGGTACTTACGTTGAAGTTATGGAATGCTTTACTCTACTTGCATATTCATAGCTACGAAAATGAGTACAAGGAAGATATACTACAAAACTGTCGAGCGAAGTCGAAGTATGAACAAGTTTACACGATATGTCCTGTAGTTAAAATGCTACAATATATGAACAAAAAATATTAAAATTATAAGATAACCATACTATTTCGTCTCCAATTTGTTAAAAATTCGTTTTTGTCAATTTTTTGCCCTAGTTTTAGATAAGCACTTGCCTTTGTTATTGCATTATGGTAATCAAGGACTTTAAAACATTACCCATTCCGGAGCAATGGTACGAGCTATGGGAGTATGGTATTTTTCTTTCTACGACCCAGATTGATTGGTGTACTTTTTCACTATACGCCCTTCACAGCTTTTATGTAGAAGTATATTCAGATTCGACAACCAATAAGGTATTTGCTAACTTTTCTTTTAAAGATAGCGAAAGTCTAGAGAAGTACATGATGCATATAGAAGCACCAGAATTGAACATTATCTAGTCAAAAAGCGGAATGACAACAAATATAATTATCAAGGAAACTCATATTCTCTATCTCAAACTATACTAGAATTCTGAATTTTCAAGGCCTGCTATTCTCCCTACATATAAGCTTAAGCTTTTTTGGCGAAAATACTTCGGCCATCATACACCGCGCACTTCCGCCTCCACATATTTCAATCGCACCTAAAGAACTATGTATTACTTCATTGCTCTTATTCGATTTCAATAAGCTTATCTGGTCCTAGAACTCATTATCATAAGCCAACTAGTATTATTTTCGAGAACCTGTAGCATATTTCCTGCTAAATCTTCTACTAGTCACATCATCACATTGGTGTGGTAAATAGACCGCCTCTCAACACCTACTGTTTGCATGCTGCCATAAACCACTGGTATATATTCAAAATCCTCAAAGAACTCGATGAATAGCTCTTCCTGAGTTCTATCAGAAAGCACGCAATAGGTTTTCTTGTTTACCCTATTCATCAAAATACTACCGTACCCTCAAGAAAGATTCTTTCTTTTTCGGTAGAGCCACAATCTCTAATATTTTTGATGACAAATTTATCTTTTCTAATTTTTTCAAAACATCAACTCATCTCTCGTTTCTTCTATTCTCGGCGAACATAGGGTATATGGGGACCGCGCCCACGTCATGAAAAGAGATCCAGTTAGTAGAAAAAATACTATTGCGAGCATCTGTATCTTTTGTGTCATCGACCACAATTACATTGACCCCCTTGTCTTTCAAGATAGAGACAAAAGCATCGTAGTCTTGTTCCACCTTGACATTGACATCTATTGAATCCTTTATACTTTCCTGAAAATAATTATTGATGGCGGTCTACTCATTCTCTCTAAAATTGACCGATCGAATCTTTAATAAGCTGAGTTCGACCTAAGATTTAATCTACAGAATACAAATAAAGGATACGATTTAAGATGGAAAATTTGAAGGAATATCTGGATATTTAAAAAGAATACATGATACGATTGTCTTTTATTTGCATTTCATTCGGATTTGATGATTTTTTCCACTTCTCGTCAATTGCACCAAATTAACCCCTTAGTTGTTTAGTCCCTCAAAAATTTGGCTTCGAATCGAATAAAAAATCATCTAAACTGTAAACAAAGATGAGGTCGAACTCAGGTTAATATGCTATTGGTAATGCATTCTCATCAAATTAATTTTCTCTTTCAAGGGGCATTGTACTACATCGCAACAAGCCGCCTTGCTTGGATATTTCAGCATACGAAATTTCTTCCACGATGAACCCTTGCTCTCTCAACCAAGCATTAAGCCGAATAAAATTGCATTCGGATACGATTACATCAGCGGTAATAGAAAATACATTACAATTCATATGGTACATTTCATCTGCTGTAATCTCAAAAACATTTTCGCTACCAAAATGTGACACTAACCATTGGTATTCCTCTTCAATTAAAAAGCCATTTTTATGTATGAGGACTTTGCCTTTTCCTAGGGGCTGAAAACAACAGTCGAGATGAAGTGCATTTTCTCTAGGGTTGGTCAGAGATTTTTTTAACTCGAAAGACTTGACGGTCTTATGGGGAAACTCTTTTTGTATATAGTCTACCCCTTTATTATTGGTCCTCGCAGTTATATAATCTGTATAGTCATGACCGGTATAGGTACCTATAAAAATATAGTCGTTCCAAGGCATAACATCACCGCCTTCAATATGCACTTCTTCAGGGGGGTACATAATGTTTTCTGGTGAAATATATTCCAATACATGCAATATCGCCTCAAACTCCTCTTCTCGATTCGGGAGTATATTGGCCTTTATCAATTTATCCTCGATCACAAAGGCAATATCTCTTGAAAAAATCTGATTACAAGCCTCTAAAACCTCGGGTCGAAAAACCTTAACTTGGTATTTTTCAAAAACGGAGGCAAAGGCATCCATTTCCTTGACCATATCCGATTCCTTAGGATAGGTGCCCGCCATGATATGCTCCAAGGATTTTGGGTCGTATGCTTGTTCAGGTGCAGGCACAGGCCCTGAGCTTTCGGCCGTACCCAAAAGTACCGCCTTTAATCTAGAGGTTTCGTCCTTTACATTGAGGTGAAGCATCATCTAAGGTTTCAACAAATATAGGAAATAGGTTTTGCACTAAACACACAACCGCCTTTTCCAAAATTGGATAAGGCGGCTGCGCTATATGCGTTGAATCTTAATTTATCGTCTATTCAAGGGCACAAAAGGCCTAAGAGTCTCACCGATATAAACTTGTCTTGGGCGACCTATCGGCTCTTTGTTCAACCGCATTTCTCTCCATTGGGCTATCCAACCTGGCAACCTACCCAAGGCAAACATAACCGTAAACATTTCTGTAGGTATGCCCAAAGCCCTATAAATAATACCTGAATAAAAATCAACATTCGGATATAGTTTTCTATCGACAAAATATTGATCTTCCAAAGCTTCTTTGGCAAGACCTTTGGCGATATCAAGAATAGGGTCGTCAATACCTAAATCGGCCAGCACTTCCTCTGCCGCTTTTTTGATAATTAAAGCCCGAGGGTCAAAGTTCTTATAAACACGATGCCCAAAGCCCATTAATCGAAAAGGGTCTTCTTTATCCTTTGCCTTGGCCATAAACTTTTTTGTATCACCCCCATCGGCTTCAATAGCCGCCAACATTTCAAGAACTGCTTGATTGGCACCGCCGTGCAATGGGCCCCACAATGCCGAAATACCTGCGGAAAGAGAAGCAAAAAGCCCTGCATGTGAGGACCCAACGATACGTACCGTCGAAGTCGAACAGTTTTGCTCATGGTCGGCATGCAAAATCAGAAGTTTATCCAAAGCATCAATCACCAACTTGTTTTTCACATATTCGCTGTTCGGTTTTTTGAACATCATTTTATGAATATTCTCGACATAACCTAGATTAGCATCACCATAGTCTAATGGTAGGCCTTTTTTCTTGCGATACGTCCAGGCTACCAATACCGGAAATTTTGCTATTATCCGAACAATGGTATGGTACATTTCTTTTTCAGAACTTACATTTACCGATTCTGGGTTAAATGCGATAAGTGCACTGGTAAGCGATGAAAGCACACCCATGGGGTGGGCCGATTTTGGAAAAGCATCTAATATCTTCTTCATCTCTTCATCGACATGAGATTCTTCCTTTATATCATCATGAAAAGCTTCTAATTCTTCTTTGTTCGGTAATTCTCCGAAAATCAATAGATAGACTACCTCAAGAAAATCAGCTTTCTCGGCCAAATCCTCAATGGCATACCCTCTATATCTGAGTATTCCCTTTTCGCCGTCTAAAAAAGTAATCGCACTTTCACAAGAACCTGTGTTTTTATACCCCGGATCAATCGTAATCATGCTGCTTGCCGAACGCAGTGTTTTTATATCAATGGCAAGTTCGTCTTCGGTTCCTTTAATTACAGGAAGTTCATATTTAATACCGTTGTATTCTAAAGTAGCTTTATCTGACATTCTAATGGTTTTCTTATTATCTATATAAAACTCGTCTTGAGTTATTATAACTTACTGCAAAATCCTCTTCTGCACTCATGTTTTGTCTTTTTTTTTACGTCATAACCCTGCTATACAGTTTAAAAAGGCCTTATGAATACAAAGACTTTCTCAATGGCCACCTGAATCGCTTAAATTAAACACCTCAAGACAAACTCATATGGTAAATTTACAAAAAACGAAGCTTCTTAACAATTACATAAATTCATTTGTGGCATTATTAACAAATCTTTTTCGAGAGACTATACATTAGCTTACCCACTCCAATATCACCTTTTAATCTTTAATGATATAGAGATGTTTATAATAGGCGTCGACCGATTTTTTCCAGGTAAAACGAATTTTCTTCGCATTGGATTGAATTTTTTTCCAGGTAGGCTTATCGTTCACAAAAATCTTCAAGACATCATCAAAAACAGCAATCATATTTTTAATTTTCTCATCATAGGTTTTCCCATCGAAGCTAAAACCCGTCTTCATATGTTCCACGGTATCTTTTAATCCTCCTGTATTATGCACCAAACAAGGATTGCCGTTGCGCATGGCCAGCATTTGGCTAATACCACAAGGTTCAAAAAGACTCGGCATAAAATAAAGATCCGATTGTAAATAAATAGAATCGATTAAATCCTCAGATTGACCATTGGTAAATATGAAATTTTTGTGATTGTAACTTATCTCACGAAAAAGTTCTTCGTAATCGGGCGCACCTGTACCCAAGAGCATAAAAATGCCGTCTATCTCCTTTAATTTATCCAAGATTTCGATAAAAGCTTCTGGTGAACGCTTAAAGAAATAAAATTTCTGCTCGGTCAGCCGAGCTACACTTGAAACAATAAATTTAGGGCGATTGTCAACATACTCCATAACTTTTTCGCCGGTGTGAGCCAAAAAATCTGCCTTATATTTTTTGGACTCATCCTGTAACCAACCGAAAAGTGCCTTGACCGTATTGCGATATAAAAATCCCTTTTCGGCTTCCCTAATATTGGTGTAATTTGACCCATTTAGTATTCCGAACAATTTTCCTTCATTGTCGGCCATCTGCAAATCTTTCTCCAAACTCTCGCCGCCGATAAATTCAGGAGGAAAACTAGGCAATAGTATATCTTCTTTATAGGATGGAGACACTGTATGTACGGCATCTGCCAAGCGTATTCCAACGGCCATTAGATTAATACAGTCCTGATATCTATAGTCCATCAGTTTTTTAGAATCGAAAGACACTTCAGGAAACCAATTGGCTACCGAGGAGTAATTATCGGCAAAAGGGCGTATACCCTGAATGGCCAAATTATGTATGGTATATACATACCGCATCTTTTTCAACGACCGGTATTTAGGATGATAGGTTTTCAAGAACAAAAGAAGGCTCGAATGCCAATCATGCATATGTACAATATCCAATTTTCCAAAAGCTTCTTTTTTGATAGCTTCGGCCACGGCTGCACAGAAAATAGTAAACTTTATGTTATCGGTATAAAAAGGCTCTTCGGGGTCATCATGATATATATGACCTATCTTTCCTGCCTTGATTTCTGGATGATGAATTACATAATGAACTATGTTCCTGAATTCCTTTTTGGGTACTACCTCATAAAGTTCAGCAGTATACAGAATACCCCTGAGCTTCAAATTAAGTTTGGTCTTCAAAATTCCTTTTTGATGTAATCTGGAATAGGAGGGTACAACAACGTGTACTTTATCTCCACGTGCGGCAATTTCTCTGGGTACATCTCTGACCACATCGCCCATACCACCTGCTTTACAATCTAAAATGGCATCATTCTCGGCTGCCACAAAAAGGAAATTGTTCATTTAATCAAAATTAATCGTCGGTTATTTCACAGGCAAAAGATACTTATTTATAATAAGTAAAATAATGACGACCCTCATAAAATACAAAGAAAAAGCCTTCTAAATTCAAGAAGGCTTTTTATAAGTCAAAAAAAAACTTGATTTTATTTTATTTTGAAGGCCTTCTCCCGTGGGTAATAGGCCATACTGCCCAATTCTTCCTCAATACGAAGTAATTGGTTGTATTTTGCCATACGATCAGAACGTGATGCAGAGCCTGTTTTTATTTGTCCCGTATTCAAAGCCACAGCCAAATCTGCAATGGTATTATCTTCAGTCTCACCTGAACGGTGCGACATTACCGAGGTATACCCAGCATTCTTGGCCATATTCACGGCAGAAATAGTTTCGGTCAGGGTACCTATTTGATTTACTTTAATCAAGATAGAATTTGCGATACCATTTTTAATTCCTTTAGAAAGACGTTCGACATTGGTAACGAACAAATCATCACCCACCAATTGAACTTTATCGCCGATTTTTTCGGTCAATGTCTTCCAACCGTCCCAGTCGTTCTCATCCATTCCATCTTCAATGGAAATAATAGGATAGTTCTCACTTAAATCAGCTAAATATTGAGCTTGCTCATCAGATGTTCTAACAACTCCTTTATCACCTTCAAATTTGGTGTAATCGTATTTGCCATCAACAAAAAACTCAGCTGCTGCACAGTCTAACGCAATCATTACATCATCACCTAATGTATAGCCCGCATTCTTAACTGCTACAGCAATAGTATCCAAAGCATCTTCGGTACCACCCGCTAAATTCGGAGCAAAACCACCCTCATCACCAACAGCCGTACTAAGACCCCTATCGTGCAATACTTTCTTGAGGTTATGGAAAATTTCAGTACCCATTTGCATGGCATGAGAAAAGCTCTTTGCCTTCACAGGCATGACCATAAATTCTTGAAAAGCAATGGGTGCATCGGAATGTGAACCACCATTGATAATATTCATCATCGGAACCGGTAAAGTGTTAGCACTTACACCACCGATATATCTGTATAAAGGAAGACCCAGTTCATTAGCTGCGGCTTTTGCAGCTGCCAATGAAACGCCCAGAATCGCATTGGCCCCTAATTTTGATTTGTTTGGGGTACCATCGAGGTCAATCATAGTCTGATCGATAAGATTTTGTTCAAAAACTGACATTCCCAAGATTCTTTCTGCGATAATGGTATTTACATTAGTAACCGCCTTCATAACTCCTTTGCCCATATAAGCATCACCACCATCGCGTAATTCGACTGCCTCATGCTCTCCTGTCGAAGCTCCTGAAGGCACCGCTGCCCTTCCCATTATCCCATTCTCGGTAACCACATCAACCTCTACCGTAGGGTTACCTCTTGAATCTAAAATTTGTCTTGCGTGAACACTAAGAATAATACTCATTTACTATAATTTTATTAATTAGGATTGAATTTTTTAAAGGAACACAAATATACAAAATGACCTTTTAATTAGTTGTCGATCAAGTGATATTGGTACGGAAATAACATAATCTTAAACTAGGACATCGAAATTTCGGAAACCGACTAGATCATCTCGAAAAACTGATCAAATAGATAATCGGCATCATGAGGCCCTGGGCTTGCTTCAGGGTGGTATTGTACCGAAAATACGTCTCTATTCTTCATTCGAATTCCGGCCACAGTATTATCATTCAAATGCACATGGGTGATTTCTAGATTTTGATTTGCTTCGGTTTCCTCTCTATTGATTGCAAAACCATGGTTTTGGGAAGTAATTTCACCCTTGCCAGTGAGCAAGTTCATAATGGGGTGGTTAATTCCTCTATGACCATTATGCATTTTATAGGTAGAAACACCATTTGCCAAAGCAATGATTTGATGCCCTAAACAAATACCGAATACCGGCTTATTGCTGGCAATCATATTCCTTGCCGTTTCGACAGCCTCAACCAAGGGTTCTGGATCACCCGGACCATTAGAGATAAAATAGGCATCAGGTTCCCAAGCCTTCATGTCCTCAAAGGAAGCGTTGAAAGGAAATACTTTGATATAAGCATCTCTTTTGACCAAATTCCTAAGTATATTCTTTTTGATACCTATATCAAGGACAGCTATCTTAGTGGTTGAATTTTCATTACCAAAAAAATAAGGTTCTTTGGTCGAAACTTTCGATGCCAGCTCCAAGCCTTTCATACTGGGGACATCAGCCAACTTATTCTTCAATTCTTCTACATTGTCTACATCGGTCGAAATTACCGCATTCATGGCGCCATTGTCACGTATATAGGCTACCAATGCCCGGGTATCTATATCAGATATTCCGAAAAGATTATTTTTATCTAAAAAATCGTAAAGATTTGCATCGGCACTAGGCCTTGAATAATTATAGCTGAAGTTTTTACATATCAAACCTGCAATCTTCACCGATTCCGATTCAACTTCCCCTTCATTTGTACCATAATTACCAATATGGGCATTCGTAGTTACCATCAACTGTCCATAATACGACGGATCCGTGAATATTTCTTGATAGCCGGTCATACCCGTATTAAAACAAACCTCGCCAAAGGCAATACCTTGCTTATCCCCAATCGCTTTGCCATGGAAAATTGTTCCATCGGCTAACACCAGTATAGCTCTTTTCCTTGATTGATATTTCATGTGCTATTTAAGAATTAAAAAGTTTAGCAAATAAACATAAAAAAAGGACAAACTATAAAGTTTATCCTTTTTGAAATATTATTACATATTAACATTTTACTCTTCTGAGTCATCTGCTTTAACTTGAGTATCAGTCTGAGAATCTGTTTTGACATCTGAAACGGCAATAGGTGGAGTCTCGCTTTTTGAACCACTACCCCTTCTACTTCTCCTAGTAGATTTCTTCTTGGGTTTGTCTGCATTATAAATCTCGTTAAAATCTACGAGCTCTATCATCGCCATATCAGCATTATCTCCTAAACGGTTACCTAATTTAATGATTCGCGTGTATCCTCCTGGACGATCACCGATCTTTTCAGAAACCACACTGAACAACTCGGTTATGGCATATTTATCTCTAAGGTTCCTAAATACGATACGCCTGTTATGAGTACCCTTTTCAGTAGTTAGGTTATTTTCAGCTTTTGATTTTGTAATCAAAGGTTCAACAAATTGTTTTAAAGCCTTTGCTTTTGCAACCGTTGTATTAATGCGTTTATGCTCAATCAAGGAACAGGCCATATTTGCCAACATAGCTTTTCTATGAGCCGTCTTTCTTCCTAAATGATTGACTTTTTTACCGTGTCTCATTTCTTTTTGTTATTTTCTTCCTTATCTGGGATTTTCCCTTCCAACAGAAGTAAATTAATCTTTATCCAATTTATATTTTGAGAGATCCATTCCGAAACTCAATCCTTTGTTAATAACGAGTTCTTCTAACTCTGTCAAAGATTTTTTACCAAAGTTTCTAAACTTCATTAAATCATTTTTATTGAAGGAAACCAAATCTCCTAAGGTATCAACCTCAGCAGCTTTCAAGCAGTTCAATGCTCGAACAGAAAGATCCATATCGACCAATTTGGTTTTTAACAACTGACGCATATGCAAGGACTCCTCATCATAAGTTTCAGTCTGTGCAATCTCATCGGCTTCTAAAGTAATACGCTCGTCTGAGAAAAGCATAAAGTGATGTATCAGTACTTTGGCCCCTTCGGTCAAAGCATCTTTAGGATGAATCGAACCATCGGTAACAATTTCAAAGACCAGTTTCTCATAATCGGTCTTTTGCTCTACACGAAAGTTCTCAATACTGTATTTTACGTTCTTGACAGGTGTAAATATTGAATCTATAGGAATGGTGCCCAATGCAGAACCTGATTTCTTATTTTCCTCAGCTGGCACATAACCTCTTCCCTTATCAATGACCACTTCCATATTGATGCTTACTTTGGCATCCATATTACAAATAACCAAATCAGGGTTCAAGACTTGATAACCAGAGATGAATTTTTGAAAATCACCTGCTGTCAATTGATTTTTTCCGCTTACCGAGATAGAAACTACCTCTACTTCAGAGTCCTCAATCTGTTTCTTGAAACGAATTTGCTTAAGATTCAGGATAATTTCGGTCACATCTTCGACAACCCCAGAAATCACCGAAAATTCGTGCTCTACTTTGTCAATTCTTACTGATGTTATCGCATAGCCTTCCAAGGATGAAAGTAGTACCCTTCGTAATGCGTTCCCAACAGTTAATCCATAACCAGGTTCCAAAGGTCGGAATTCAAACTTCCCTTCGAAATCTGAGGAATCGATCATTATTACTTTATCGGGTTTCTGAAAATTAAATAATGCCATGTGGATTAGTGTTGTTTATTTAGAGTATAACTCGACTATTAATTGTTCTTTGATATTTTCAGGAATCTGCATTCTTTCAGGAACTGAAACAAAAGCTCCTTCCATCTTCTCGGTATTCCATGTAATCCATTCGTATACGCTGCTACTCGAAGAAAGCGCATCTTGAATGTTCAGCAATGATTTTGACTTCTCGCGAACACCAACAACATCGCCCGGCTTTAAACTATAAGAAGGTATATTCACCAACTCACCGTTAACGGTTATGTGTCTGTGCGAAACCAACTGTCTTGCACCGCTACGGGTCGGAGAAACGCCCATCCTATAGACCACGTTGTCTAAACGTGCTTCGCATAATTGAAGTAACACCTCACCTGTAACACCTTTACTACGGTTCGCCGTGGCGAATAGGTTTCGGAACTGGCGCTCCAATATACCATAGGTGTACTTTGCCTTTTGCTTCTCCATCAACTGAACAGAGTATTCGGATTTTTTTCCGCGACGTCTGTTTTGTCCGTGCTGCCCCGGGGGGTAACTTTTCTTTTCGAAAGACTTATCGTCTCCAAAAATAGCCTCTCCGAATTTTCGAGCGATTTTACTTTTTGGTCCTGTATATCTTGCCATTATCTTATTGTTTGAAGTGTGATTATGAATTAAGGCTTATCCTTCGATAATCGTAAACTACACTTCGATGAAATATAATTAGTAATTGATTAAACTCTTCTTCTTTTTGGTGGTCTACAGCCATTATGCGGCATTGGGGTAACATCAATAATCTCTGTTACTTCAATTCCCGAATTATGTACGGCACGTATGGCAGATTCTCTACCATTACCAGGCCCCTTAACATAGACCTTTACTTTTCTCAAACCAGCCTCATGAGCTACTTTAGCACAATCTTCCGCAGCTATCTGAGCTGCATAGGGCGTATTCTTTTTAGAACCCCTAAAACCCATTTTTCCGGCTGAAGACCATGAAATAACATCTCCCTTTTTGTTGGTCAGGGAAATTATAATATTGTTGAAGGATGCGGTAACATGTGCTGCCCCGATAGAGTCAACAATAACTTTCCTCTTTTTTGCCGCTTTAGTAGTTGCCTTTGCCATAATTATAGTATTTAGTAGTTAGTATTAAGTAGTTAGTATGTGATGTCGCCAAGAACGACTTTACTTAATACTAGGTACTCAGTACGCTGTACTTTTCAATTATTTAGTAGCCTTTTTCTTGTTGGCGACCGTTTTTCTTTTTCCTTTTCTTGTTCTGGAGTTATTCTTGGTACGCTGTCCCCGTAATGGCAAACCTGATCTATGGCGTATACCTCTATAACATCCAATATCCATCAAACGCTTAATGTTCAATTGAGTTTCTGAACGCAATTCTCCTTCAATGGTAAAAGTAGAAACCGCATCTCGGATTCGACCAATCTCATCATCGTTCCAATCAGAAACTTTGGTATCCTCACTTACTTGAGCTTTTTCCAAAATTTCTTTGGACCTACTACTACCAATTCCAAAAATATAGGTAAGGGCTATTACCCCTCTCTTTTGTTTTGGTATATCTATACCTGCAATTCTTGCCATAATTACCCTTGTCTTTGTTTAAATCTAGGATTCTTTTTGTTGATTACATACAACGTACCTTTTCTGCGCACAATCTTGCACTCGGCACTTCTCTTTTTTATTGATGCTCTTACTTTCATCTTTCTATCTTAATATCTATAAGTAATTCTCGCTTTAGTCAGATCATAAGGGCTCATTTCTAATTTCACCTTATCCCCTGGTAGTAACTTGATATAATGCATTCGCATTTTTCCAGAGATATGTGCCGTTACCACATGACCGTTCTCCAACTCGACTCGAAACATTGCGTTTGACAATGCTTCAATTATGGACCCATCTTGCTCTATTGCTGCCTGTTTAGCCATAATTTATGCTACTTTTCTGTTTTTACCTGTTTTCATCAATCCGTCATAGTGCCTATTCAATAAATAGGAATTCACTTGTTGAACCGTATCAATAGCCACACCCACCATAATCAAAAGTGAGGTGCCACCATAGAACAACGCCCATCCTGCTTGCACGTCTAATAACTTCACGACTATCGCAGGCAATACCGCAAGTAATGCCAAGAATATAGAACCGGGCAATGTAATTAATGACATAACCTTGTCTAAGAAATCACCGGTTTCTTTTCCTGGGCGAATACCGGGTATAAACCCTCCACTCCTTTTTAGGTCATCGGCCATTTTATTGGTCGGCACCGTAATAGCCGTATAGAAATAGGTGAAGACGATAATCAAGAATCCAAACAAGAGGTTGTACGCCCAGCCAAATATATCACTGAACTGTACTTGCATCCATTGTCCGGCAGTCGTATCATCAAACGCCCCACCAATCATTCCTGGAACAAACATTATCGCTTGGGCAAATATTATCGGCATAACCCCTGAAGCATTAAGCTTTAATGGAATATACTGCCTAGACCCCATAATATTCTTCTCATACCCCCCAGAAGCCGTTCTTCTCGCGTATTGTACTGGTATTTGGCGCGTTGCCATCACCAATAGTATACAGGCGAAAATTACTAAAAACCATATAATAACCTCGATTAATACAAACATCAGCCCACCATTGTTACTAGCGGTCCTTGAAACAAATTCTTGCACAAACGACTGAGGAAGTGTAGCAATAATACCTATCATAATTAGTAATGAAATACCATTACCAATTCCCTTATCAGTTATTTTCTCTCCCAACCACATAGCAAATACACAGCCAGTAACCAAAATAATTACTGCAGGAACCATAAAACCTAATCCTTTTCCAAGAATAAAAGCCGAATCTGGAACACCGAAAGCCCCTAGTCCAAATAAATACGCTGGTGCCTGTACCGAACATATACCAATGGTCAACCAACGTGTAATCTGGTTGATGGTCTTTCTTCCGCTCTCTCCTTCTTTCTGTAACTTTTGAAGATATGGTATCGCTATACCCATTAATTGAACAACAATCGATGCAGAAATATAGGGCATAATACCCAAGGCAAATATAGATGCATTGGCAAAAGCCCCTCCCGTAAAAGCATTTAATAGGCCAAAAATACCATTATCGGTACCATCTACCAATCCTCCCAATTGGGTAGAATCAATGCCCGGAAGTACTATTTGGCAACCAAAACGGTATACCAAAAGAAGGCCAAGAGTCATAATTATTCTACTCCTTAGTTCTTCTATCTTCCAAATGTTGGATACTGTATCGAAAAATTTCTTCATAATAGGTTTTTCTTATAAACTCATTGCCTCTCCACCGGCAGCTTCAATTGCCGCTTTGGCCGTGGCAGTAAATTTATGTACAGAGATTTTAAGCGACGCCTTTAGTTCTCCTCCTCCTAATATTTTCACCAAATCATTCTTCTTGGTCAATCCGTTTTCTACTAGGGTTTCGAGTGTAATGGTATCTTTTACAATTTTCTTGTCTACCAATTCTTGTAGCCTGTCTAGATTAACACCCTGATATTCTTTACGATTAATATTGGTGAAACCAAACTTTGGAACACGTCTTTGCAATGGCATTTGACCACCTTCAAAACCAATCTTCTTAGAATAACCAGATCTTGATTTAGCTCCTTTATGCCCTCTTGTTGCCGTTCCGCCCTTTCCAGAGCCTTGACCTCTACCAACTCTCTTACCGTCTCTATTAACGGAACCTTCGGCAGGTTTTAGATTACTTAAATTCATTACACTGCAATTATATATTAAGCTTCTTCTGTAGAAACTAAGTGTTTAACTTTATTTATCATACCAACAATACTGGGTGTAGTTTCATGCTCCACAACCTGACCAATCTTACGTAAACCAAGTGCCTCAAGGGTTCTCTTTTGGTTTTGTGGTCTTTTAATACTGCTCTTTACCTGTTTTACTTTAATCTTTGCCATAATTCTTTAGTAGTTCGTAGTTCGTATTTAGTAGCTAGAATTTATTCGGCTATCGAAAATCAATTCGCCAACAACACCAATTACTGTATACCCATACCTGATTTTATCCTTTAAAAACCTTCTCCAAAGAGACCCCTCTTTGTTTGGCTACTGTTCGTGCGTCTCTAAGTTGCAAAAGCGCATCAAAGGTAGCCTTTACTACATTATGAGGATTCGAAGATCCCTGAGATTTTGACAATACATCTTGCACCCCAACAGATTCCAAAACCGCTCGTACAGCTCCTCCTGCTATTACCCCAGTACCATGAGATGCAGGTTGAATATAAACACGTGCACCACCATACTTACCTTTCTGCTCATGCGGAAGAGTACCTTTGTTCAAAGGAATTCGTATAAGGTTTTTCTTGGCATCTTCAATTGCCTTGGCAATAGCCGTTGCAACTTCTTTAGATTTACCCAATCCCTGACCAACTACACCATTCTCATCGCCAACTACTACGATAGCCGAAAATCCGAAAGCTCGACCACCCTTGGTCACCTTGGTTACTCTTTGGACACCGACCAATCTATCTTTTAACTCTAAACCTCCTGGTTTAACCGTTTCTACGTTCTTGTATTTCTGGTACATACTATTATTTTAGAATTTAAGTCCCGCTTCCCTTGCACCTTCAGCCAAGGCCTTTACCCTACCATGGTACAAATTTCCACCTCTATCAAAAGCAACTTTTTCGATTCCGGCCTTTTTTGCCTTCTCAGCAATAGCCTTACCAACCTCAGTAGCCACTTCAGCTTTTGTTCCCTTAACTTTTGCCAAATCCTTGTCCTTTGATGATGCGGCTAACAAAGTAGCACCAATAGTATCATCAATTATTTGGACATAAATTTCATTATTGCTTCTGAAAACAGACAGTCTGGGTCTTTCAGTAGTTCCAGAAGAGACCTTTCGTATCCTTCTTCTTATTCTATGTTTTCTTTGCGATTTTGATAATTTCATAACACTTTTATTAAGCTGATTTACCGGCTTTTCTTCTTAATTGCTCACCAACAAACTTGATGCCTTTTCCTTTGTATGGCTCTGGTCTACGAAAAGACCTAATCTTTGCAGCTACCTGCCCCACCAATTGCTTGTCATGGGACATCAACTTTATAATCGGGTTCTTTCCTTTTTCAGAGATGGTCTCAACTTTTACTTCAACAGCGATCTGTAAAACAATACTGTGTGAAAATCCAAGGGCAAGGTCCAATTTTTGACCTTGATTGGAAGCTCTATAACCAACCCCTACCAATTCCAATTCCTTCGTCCATCCTTTTGACACCCCTTCAACCATATTACACACCAGAGATCTATAAAGACCATGTTTTGCTTTATGCTCCTTTGAATCCGAAGGTCTTGTTATAAAAACCTGCGCGTCTTCAATCCGTATTGAAACTGCTGAAAATTCTTGGGTTAACTCACCCAATTTACCCTTTACGATAACCGAATTCTCCTTCAATTCAATGGTCACACCATCAGGAATCGCTATTGGATTATTACCTATTCTAGACATTTCTAACCTTAATTAATATATTAATAAACGTAGCATAAAACCTCACCACCCACGTTCTCATTCTTGGCCTGCTTACTTGTCATCACACCATGAGATGTTGAAATAATGGCAATTCCTAAACCGTTTAAGACCCGTGGAAGATCGTCTGAACCAGTATACTTTCTTAGTCCAGGCTTACTTACACGCTGTAATTTCTTGATTACCGGATCCTTGGTCATTTTATCGTATTTCAGGGCAATCTTAATACTGTCTTGCACCTTGTCCTCGACAAATTTATAACTGAGAATATAGCCCTGATCGAACAATATCTTCGTTATTTCCTTCTTTACACCGGATGCAGGTATTTCAACTACCCTATGACCAGCACTGCTGGCGTTTCGGACCCTTGTTAAATAATCTGCTATAGTATCTGTAACCATTTTATCTTAATTAAAAATCTTGAATTTTTTATTACCAACTGGCTTTTCTTACTCCAGGAATCAATCCTTTATTGGCCATCTCTCTGAACATAACCCTTGAAATTCCAAAAGTCCTCATGTATCCTTTAGGTCTTCCGGTGAGTTTGCATCTATTATGCATACGAACTGGGGAAGCATTTTTTGGTAATTTCTGCAATCCCTCAAAATCACCAGCTTCTTTTAAAGCCTTTCTTTTTTCTGCATATTTAGCTACAGTCCTTTCTCTTTTCCTCTCTCGGGCCTTCATTGATTCTTTAGCCATACTATTTCTTTTTAAAAGGTAATCCCAATTCAGTTAATAATGATTTCGCTTCCTTATCGGTATTTGCTGAGGTTACGAAAGTAATATCCATTCCATTAATTCTATTGATTTTATCAATATTGATTTCAGGAAAAATTATTTGCTCCGTAATACCTAAGCTATAATTGCCTCTACCGTCAAAACCTGTCGCACGAATGCCTTGAAAATCTCGTACTCGCGGCAAGGCACTTGTCACTAATCTATCTAAAAACTCATACATTCTCGCACCACGAAGCGTCACTTTTGCTCCAATAGGCATCCCTTTACGCAATTTAAAGGCGGCAACATCTTTTTTCGAAATAGTAGATACTGCTTTTTGACCCGTAATATTGGTCAATTCCTCAAGCGCATAGTCAATAAGTTTTTTATCAGCAACAGCCGCACCAACACCTCTACTCAAAACTATCTTTTCAAGTTTAGGAACTTCCATTACATTCTTGTAATCGAACTCTTCCTTAAGTGCATTTACAATGCGCTCCTTATATTCTTTCTTCAATCTTGCAACGTAAGCCATAACTATATTACTTCATTGGATTTCTTGGAAAACCTAACTTTTTTACCATCTCTTATTTCAAAACCGACTCTGGTAGTCTCTCCAGACTTTGAATCGATTAACGATAGATTTGAAATATGTATATAGGCTTCTTTTTTGACAATTCCGCCTTGAGGGTTCTTCGCACTAGGTTTCTCATGCTTAGATACCATATTGGCACCCTCTACTATCGCTTTATTTTTCTCGAGATTAACGCTCATTACCTTACCTTCGACACCTTTGTGATCTCCAGTTGTAATTCTTACGGTATCTCCCGTTTTTATTTTTAACTTTTTCATCTTACACTATATATTAAAGTACTTCAGGCGCCAATGATACTATTTTCATGAACTGCTTATCACGAAGCTCCCTAGCTACCGGCCCAAAAACACGGGTTCCTCTCATTTCACCTGTCGGATTCAATAAGACGCAGGCGTTGTCATCAAAACGAATATAAGAGCCATCAGGCCTTCTTACCTCTTTTTTTGTACGTACAACAACTGCCGTTGAAACAGTACCTTTTTTGATACCACTATTTGGAGCCGCATCCTTTACGGTAACAACAATTTTATCACCTATAGACGCATATCTTCTTTTCGTACCACCGAGTACTCGTATGGTCAAAACTTCCTTTGCCCCAGTATTATCGGCTACCTTTAACCTTGATTCTTGCTGTAACATAATTATTTAGCTCTTTCTAAGATTTCTACTAACCTCCAACATTTGGTTTTGCTCAAGGGACGTGTTTCCATAATCTTAACGGTATCACCGATATTACAATCGTTCTTTTCATCGTGTGCAACATACTTCTTTGTCTTTAACACGAACTTACCGTACATAGGATGTTTAACTCTTTTTACTTCTGCAACAACAATAGACTTCTCCATTTTGTCACTAGTAACAACTCCTATTCTCTCTTTTCTTAAGTTTCTTTTTTCTTCCATAAAGCAGAACCAATTATTGGTTTCCCCTATTTGTTAATTCTGTTGCCAATCTTGCCACTGTTCTTCTCACCTTTCTTATTTGAAGCGGGTTCTCTAACGGAGTAACAAAATGGGCCATTTTTAAATCTGAGTGTTGTTTCTTATACTCACCAAGTCTTTCCGATATTTCCTCAACCGACAATTCTTTGATTTCCTTATTTTTCATGATTCCCTATTGATTAGTTCTGAGCGGTATAATCCCTAGCAATAATAAATTTGGTCTTTACCGGTAGTTTTTGTGCAGCTAAACGCAATGCTTCCTTGGCAACATTCAAAGGTACACCTGCAACTTCGAACATAATCCTACCAGGCAATACCACGGCCACAAAATATTCTGGAGCTCCTTTACCTTTACCCATACGTACTTCTAAAGGTTTTTTGGTTATAGGCTTGTCCGGAAATATTTTAATCCATAATTGCCCTTCTCTCTTCATATGTCTTGTCGCGGCAATACGAGCAGCTTCTATCTGACGTGATGTTAAAAAACTAGTATCCAAAGATTTAATACCAAACATTCCGTTTGAAAGCTGATGCCCTCTTCCAGATATCCCTTTCATCCGGCCTTTCTGCATTTTACGAAACTTGGTTCTTTTCGGTTGTAACATTGCTTAACTTCTTTAAAAAATTACTTTCTACGACGTTGTGGTTTTCTTCCTCCATCATGCTTTCCGCCCTTTCCTTGACCCTTGGTCATACCGACCAACGGGGAAAGTTCTCTTTTGCCATAAACCTCTCCTTTCATAATCCACACCTTGATTCCTAACTTACCATAAGTGGTCTGCGCCTCATGTAATGCATAATCAATATCTGCACGAAAAGTGGATAATGGAATTCTACCGTCCTTGTATGTTTCGGAACGTGCCATTTCAGCTCCGTTCAAACGCCCTGATATCTGAATTTTGATTCCTTCGGCGTTCATTCGCATTGCCGCAGTAACTGCCATTTTAATAGCACGCCTAAAAGATATTCTACTTTCTATCTGACGAGCTACACTGGCTGCAACAAGATTCGCATCTAATTCAGGTCTCTTGATTTCATAAATATTAATCTGAATCTCTTTATTGGTAATCTTCTTAAGCTCCTCTTTAAGCTTATCAACCTCTTGACCTCCTTTACCGATAATTATACCTGGTCTAGCCGTGGTAACGGTAACGGTAATCAATTTAAGCGTACGTTCAATAATAACTCTTGATACACTTGCCTTTGCTAAACGAACGTGTATATATTTACGAATCTTATCGTCCTCAGCTAGTTTGTCTCCATAATCATTTCCACCATACCAGTTAGATTCCCATCCCCTTATAATACCTAGGCGATTTCCTATCGGATTTGTTTTCTGTCCCATGCTAACTTTCTATATTATTTTTAGATCCCAAAACCAAGGTTACGTGATTGGATCGTTTTCTTATCCTATGCGCTCGACCTTGAGGCGCTGGTCTCAATCTTTTTAACATACTACCACTATCTACCCGTATCTCTTTAACAAAAAGATCAGCATCCTCAACATTGGCATCCTCATTCTTCGCCTGCCAGTTGGCCAACGCAGAAAGTAATAACTTCTCTAATCTCTTTGAAGCTTCTTTTGGATTAAACCTCAGAATAGCCAAAGCCTTTTCTACTTGAACACCTCTTACCAAGTCTGCCACTAATCTCATTTTTCTTGGAGAAGTTGGGCAATTGTTCAATTTTGCAAATGCTATTTGCCGTTTTTCAGCCTTTATTCTTTCGGCCATCAGTCTTTTTCGAACTCCCATAGCTTACCTTTTTCCTTTATTCTTTGCCCCTGCATGACCTCTAAAAGATCTTGTTGGAGAAAATTCCCCTAGTTTGTGACCTACCATATTCTCTGTTACAAAAACGGGAACAAATTGTCTTCCGTTATGCACCGCTATGGTTTGACCTACAAAATCGGGCGTTATCATTGAAGCTCTAGACCATGTCTTGATTACGCTTTTCTTTCCTGAAGTTACATTTTTCAGTATCTTCTTTTCTAGACTATAATGAACGTAAGGTCCTTTTTTTAGTGAACGTGCCATTTCTTTCTACTTTTTATTTCTTTCTACGTTCTAATATATACTTGTTTGTGTCTTTTGTTTTGGAACGAGTCCTGTATCCTTTAGCAGGAATACCGTTCCTAGATCTTGGATGACCACCCGAAGCTCTACCTTCACCACCACCCATTGGGTGATCCACAGGGTTCATAGCAACTGGCCTTGTTCTCGGTCTTCTGCCCAACCACCTGCTTCTACCAGCCTTACCGGATACTAACAACTGATGATCAGAATTTGATATCGCCCCTATGGTTGCTAAACAACTCGAAAGAATTAATCTTGTCTCTCCAGAAGGCATTTTTACAGTGACAAATTTACCATCCTTAGCCATTAACTGCGCAAAGGTACCTGCACTTCTCGCCATAACAGCGCCTTGACCGGGCCGTAGTTCGATACATGATATAATAGTACCAAGCGGAATCTCACTTATAGGAAGTGCATTTCCAATTTCAGGAGATGCTTTCGTACCAGAAGAAACTTTTTGATTTACCTGCAAACCGTTCTGAGCGATAATATATCTTTTTTCACCATCGGAATACTCCAACAAGGCAATAAAAGCAGTTCTATTAGGATCGTACTGAATCGATTTCACGATTGCAGCAACATCTTGCTTATCTCTCTTAAAGTCGATTACTCGATACCTTCTTTTATGGCCACCACCTCTATGGCGTATGGTCATCTTTCCTTGACTATTTCTACCTCCGGACTTTTTTAACGGAGCAAGCAAGCTTTTCTCCGGCTTATCAGTAGTAATGGCGTCAAATCCATTTACTACTCTAAAACGCTGTCCAGGAGTGATTGGTTTTAATTTTCTAACTGACATTTTTTGTCTTTATAGATTACTGTAAAAATCAATAATATCTCCTTCGGCCACATCTACTATCGCTTTTTTGATAGCATTTGTTCTGCCATGCTGAACACCTGTTTTGGTGTGTCGCGATTTTCTTGACGGACCATAATTCATTGTACGGACCTTCTTTACAGAAACCCCATAAGTGGCTTCTACCGCATCTTTAATCTGAATCTTATTGGCCCGAGGATCAACAATGAAACCATAACGATTGCGCAACTCACTGTCAGCAGTCATCTTTTCCGTTATAATTGGTTTTATCAAAACACTCATGGTTTTCCTATTTATTTAAGTTCGATTCTATTCCTTCCAATGAACCTTCTAACAATACTATGTTATTTGCGTTTAATATCTTGTAAGTACTTAACTCTGAGTTGGTTACGACCTCAGAACGCTTCAAATTACGCGAAGACAAATATACGCTATTATTTGAATCGCCCAACACAAATAAAGTTTTTTTGCCTTCCAATCCAAAAGACTTTAAAACTTGTATAAAATCCTTGGTTTTAGGGGCTTCAAAACTGAAATCCTCAACCACTAAAATTGCTTTCTCTTTGGACTTGATACTCCAAGCCGATTTTCGAGCCAAACGCTTAACGTTCTTATTCAATTTTTGAGAATAATCTTTGGGTCTAGGTCCAAAAACACGACCACCACCTCTAAAAATAGGAGACTTTATACTACCTGCTCGTGCAGTACCCGTACCTTTTTGTTTCTTTATCTTTCTTGTACTACCTGCAATCTCAGCTCTCTCCTTTGATTTATGAGTTCCCTGCCTCTGATGAGCCAAATATTGTTTCACATCTAAGTAAACAGCATGGTTGTTAGGTTCTATTGCGAATACAGCATCAGAAAGGTCTACCTTCCTACCTGTTTCTTTTCCTTTAATATCTAAAACTGGTACTTTCATTACTTCTCGATAGTTACGTAAGCATTCTTATGACCAGGAACACAACCCTTTACTACTATCAGGTTCTTTTCTGGAACTACTTTTAAAACTTTTAGGTTTTGAACAGTTACCCGTTCACCGCCCATTCTACCAGCCATTTTCATACCCTTAAAAACTCTTGCAGGATATGAAGCTGCGCCTATTGAACCCGGCGCTCTTAATCTGTTGTGTTGACCGTGAGTTGCTTGACCAACACCGGCAAAGCCATGTCTTTTTACAACACCTTGAAAACCTTTTCCTTTTGATGTTCCAATAACATCAACAAACTCACCTTCTACAAAAAGGCCCGCACCGATGGTGTCTCCTAATTTGTATTCACCTTCAAAATCTCGAAATTCGACAACTTTCTTTTTAGGAGAAGCGCCTGCCTTTTTAAAATGACCCATTTCGGGTTTATTAGCACGCTTTTCTGCCTTGTCATCGAAACCAAGTTGAAGGGCACTGTACCCGTCTACCTCTTCGGTTCTGACTTGGGTAACCACGCATGGCCCAGCTTCGATAACCGTACATGGGACATTCTTCCCATTTTCATCGAAGATGCTGGTCATACCTACTTTTTTTCCTATTAACCCAGACATAATTTAGATTTTAGACATTGAATTTAAGTCTTGCGACAAAAAACCAATAGTCAATATTAATACTCAATTTATAATTATTTGGGATCCAAATCCCGATACCGGCCAAATGACCAATACTATTTTTGACAAAAAAAACGAGGTCAAAATAATTCGACCTCGAATATATTTTTTTCCATTTTTCCATTGCGAAACGCTCCAGACATGTCACTTCAACTCTCCTCGACCAAGCGCGAAGACCAAAGCATTATAACTATACTTTAATCTCAACTTCAACACCACTTGGCAATTCAAGTTTCATCAAAGCATCAATAGTTTTTGAGGATGAGCTATAAATATCTAACAACCTCTTATATGAACACAGCTGAAACTGCTCTCTAGATTTTTTATTCACGTGTGGTGAACGCAAAACCGTAAATATCTTTTTATGTGTTGGCAAAGGAATCGGCCCTGTAACAACTGCACCGGTAGACTTTACCGTCTTTACTATCTTCTCAGCTGATTTATCAACTAAATTATGATCGTAAGACTTTAATTTTATTCTGATTTTTTGACTCATTTTCTTAAAATTTAAGCGGTTACCCCTCTGGCAGCTTTTATGACTTCTTCAGCAATATTGGATGGTGTTTGAGCATAGTGCGAAAACTCCATTGTAGAGGTTGCCCTACCCGATGATAATGTTCTTAAAGAGGTAACATACCCGAACATTTCAGACAATGGCACCGTTGCTTTTACCACTTTGGAACCTGCTCTATCTGACATATCACTAACCTGACCTCTTCGCCGGTTTAAATCTCCAACAATATCACCCATGTTTTCCTCGGGAGTCAGGGCCTCCAATTTCATTATAGGCTCCATAATTACAGCACCCGCAGCCTTGGCCGCAGCTTTATAACCTATTTTGGCTGCCAACTCGAAAGAAAGCGAATCAGAATCCACCGCATGGAAAGAACCATCGCTGAGCGTCACCTTCATTTTATCCATTTCATAGCCCGCCAAAGGACCATTGACCATTGCCATTTTAAAACCTTTTTCAACAGATGGAATGAATTCCTTAGGAATACGCCCACCTTTAATCTTATCTATAAACTGCAATCCTACACCTTCAAAATCATCATCAACAGGACCCATCTCAAATACAATATCGCCAAACTTACCACGACCACCAGATTGCTTTTTATAAATCTCTCTATGTTTCGTTGTTTTAGTCAGAGCCTCTTTGTACTCTACTTGAGGCGCTCCTTGATTGACCTCAACTTTAAACTCACGTCTTAACCTATCGACAATAATATCTAGGTGAAGTTCTCCCATACCAGATATAATAGTCTGACCTGAAGCCTCATCAGTCTTTACCTGAAAGGTAGGATCCTCTTCAGCCAATTTTCCTAAAGCCATTCCTAGTCTATCAACATCGGCCTTTGTTTTTGGTTCGACAGCTATACCGATTACTGGATCAGGAAAATCCATTGATTCAAGAACAATCGGATGCTTTTCGGAAGAAAGCGTATCTCCTGTCTTAATACTTTTAAACCCTACGGCTGCTCCAATATCACCCGCCTCGATATAATCGATAGCATTTTGCTTATTGGCATGCATTTGATAAATACGTGAAATACGTTCTTTTTTACCTGAACGGTTGTTCAATACATAAGACCCTGCATCTAAGCGACCTGAATACACCCTGAAAAATGCCAAACGACCAACAAATGGATCCGTAGCAATTTTAAATGCCAAAGCAGAAAACGGCTCCTTTACATCAGGCTTACGAGAAATTTCGTTTCCGGTATCGGGATCCGTACCCATAATCGCTTCCTTATCTAAAGGAGAAGGCAAATAGCGACATACGGCATCTAATAAAAACTGCACACCTTTGTTTTTGAAGGCTGAACCACAGACCATAGGAATAATGGCCATATCCATAACCGCAGCTCTTAATGCAGCATGCACCTCATCCTCGGTAATAGAATCTTCATCTTCAAAGAATTTCTCCATCAAGTCATCGTCATACTCAGCAACCGCTTCAATAAGCTTTGCCCTGTACTCCTTGACCTCCTCACGCATATCCTCAGGAATATCGATGATATCGAAGGTAGATCCATAATTATCTTCGTGCCATACGATGGCCCTATTCTTTATTAAATCAACTACTCCTCTAAAATCAGCTTCATCTCCAATAGGCAAAACAATAGGAACCGCATTGGACCCCAACATTTCTTTTACCTGCTTGTTCACCATAAGAAAATCAGCGCCTTGACGATCCATCTTGTTGACAAAACCAATACGCGGCACCTTATAGTTATCTGCCAATCTCCAGTTCGTCTCGGATTGAGGCTCTACCCCATCAACGGCACTAAACAAGAAAACCAAGCCATCAAGAACCCTTAATGATCTATTTACCTCTACCGTGAAATCCACGTGACCCGGCGTATCAATAATATTAAAGTGATACCCATGGGTATCTGGCGTAGAATCACCTTGATTTGTCGGAAACTCCCACGTACACGTGGTAGCCGCAGAGGTAATGGTAATACCACGCTCCTGCTCTTGCTCCATCCAGTCCATCGTAGCCGCACCATCATGCACCTCACCAATCTTATGGCTCACTCCTGTATAAAACAATACACGTTCTGTAGTCGTGGTTTTGCCCGCATCAATATGCGCCGCAATACCTATATTTCTCGTATACTTTAAATCTCTTCCCATTTTTATATACGATTAAAATCTAAAGTGAGAGAATGCTTTGTTCGCTTCGGCCATTTTGTGGGTATCCACTCTTTTCTTGACCGCCGCGCCTTCTTCTTTTGAAGCCGCCAAAATTTCAGCCGCTAACTTTTGCGACATCCCTTTTTCATTGCGTTTTCTAGAAAAACTAATCAACCACTTCATAGCGGTCGATATCTTACGATCCGGACGTATTTGCATCGGAATCTGAAATGTTGCACCGCCAACTCTTCTACTTCTGACCTCAACATGGGGCATTACATTGGATAGCGCATCCTTCCACAGCTCCAAAGCTGTTTTTTCCTCATCTGACTTCTTCTCCTCTACAATATCTATTGCACCGTAGAAAACACTAAAGGCGACAGATTTTTTTCCATCCCACATCATCATGTTTACGAAACGCGTTACCAATTGATCCTTAAACCTTGGATCTGGTAAAAGCGGTCTTTTTTTTGCCTGTTTTTTTCTCATTACTGCTTTTTCAAAAAGTTTTGTTTACTTCTTTGGGCGTTTTGCTCCGTATTTAGACCTACGTTGAGTTCTTCCTGCAACACCTGCAGTATCCAAAGCACCTCTAACGATATGATACCTAACTCCTGGCAAATCCTTCACCCTTCCGCCTCTTACTAATACTATCGAGTGCTCTTGCAAATTGTGTCCTTCTCCCGGAATGTAAGCATTGACTTCCTTTCCGTTGGTCAACCTCACTCTAGCAACTTTACGCATTGCAGAGTTTGGTTTCTTCGGTGTTGTCGTATATACCCTTGTACATACGCCTCGCCTTTGTGGACACGAATCCAAAGCAGCCGATTTACTCTTCTTAGTAATCGTGGCCCTTCCTTTTCGTACTAATTGTGAAATTGTTGGCATACTATTATATATGTATAAAAAACTAACCCCTCTGTTTAAGGGCTGGCAAATGTAGTAATATTTCATAATAATTCAAATCCTGACGGATTAATTTTTTAGTTTTTTAATCTATACCGCTTTCCTGCTCGAAATTCCTACATTTCCGCTCTTGATAAAACACCCTTTCAGGACACGGAAAACCTCTAATAGAAACAAAAACGGTAGACATTTACCAGAAAAACATCATGACCCTGCACCTGTAAAAAATAACCGCTTAACGTTAGCACCAATTTCGATTCAAGAACCAAATAGTCTTACTACCTCAACTTCATTTGCATGCCCTCTGCTCAAACAAACACTTTTAGAATCATCCGAAAAAAACCTTCAATCACAGCTAAGAGAAACAAAAAAACATCGAAACCACCTCTTTTTTGATGATTTAAGGATTTACAAAGTTTTTAACATAAATCCCTGCTAATTTATATGGTTCCAAGCTAGTTTTGGTATTTTTCACAACAAAAAGCCGTTTTTATGTTGTATTTTAGTAGAAATCTTCTGTATGTATTCAATATATAACAACCTAAAAAGCTATGCACGCATAATTAAATCGTTAAAAAATTGGATTATTAACATGAATTTAGGATTTTTGCGAATAGCTAATTCAAATAATTAAAAAATGAGAACAAAACGAAATGGATTGTTAACGCTCTTATTGGCGTTTATCGTGCACCTATCATTTGCACAAGAAAAAACGATCACCGGTATTGTGACTGATCAAGATGGTCTGCCTTTGCCAGGGGTCAATATCTTAGTAGAAGATACCACAACGGGTACACAAACCGATTTTGATGGCAATTATTCAATAATAGGCGACGTAGGTCAAACCCTACTTTTTACTTATATTGGACAGAAAGATGTCAGAAGGCCTATTGGTTCGGACAACACAATAAGTATTCAAATGCTTGAAAACACACAAGCGTTGGAAGAAGTGGTAGTTACTGCTTTCGGAAAAAGGAAACAGAAGAAGGCGTTAGGCTATGCAACAGTTTCAATAAGCGCCAAGGATTTGACCGAGGTGACCAACACCAACCCATTCGAATCACTTTCGGGTAAGGTCGCAGGTGTAGACATTACTATTCCCGCCCAACCTGGTGCTTCGGCAAAAGTTATCTTAAGAGGATTTAGTTCTCTTGGATCCAACTCACCCTTATACATTATAGACGGGTCTCCTATTAGTAATGCAAACAATAGAGGTAGTGACCCTAACAACTTGAGTACCGATGCGACGCGTACTTTTGACGCCGGTAATGGCCTAAACGATATAGACCCAAACAATATTGCGAGTATGACGATATTAAAGGGTGCGGCCGCAGCCGCTATATATGGCTCAAGAGCATCTAATGGGGTCATTATCATTACAACAAAGAGAGCATCACTAGGCCAAAAATTAAGGGTAGACATTTCGTCGTCTACCGATTTTTCCGAAGTGGCCAGACTTCCGCATCTACAAAATGATTTCGGTCATGGCTGGGCAGGGCAAAGTTATTCTAGAGGCACTGATGCCAGTAATGAAAACGGGTCTTGGGGAGCTCCTTTCGATGGACAAACTAGAATCTGGGGTAACATCATCAACAATTCACAACAAATAAAACCTTATGTTGCCCTAGAGGATAATGTAAAGGATTTTTTCGAAGCTGGCACAACGTACACAAACTCTATACGATTGAGCGGAGGTGGCGAAATTGCGGATTTCTCCTTAATTTTTACAGACACCAACAGCGATGGTGTAATTCCTACCGATGTAGATGCCATGGATCGAAAAGCATTTAATTTTTCAGGAGGGCTAACAGGCAAAAGATTTAGACTGCGCACAAGAGCCAATTATATTACAAGAGATCAAAACATCGTAAATACTGGTCAAGGCGACAATGCTGGGGAAGGTGATGCACTTATCCAAGAAATCATTCAGGCTCCTAGAGATATAAGCCTTATAGATTTACGTGATTATGAAAACAATCCTTTTAACAACAATGACAATTACTATACGCCCTATTCGCGAAACCCATGGTGGACGATTAATGAAAATAAAACGTTTTTTAAGACCAAGCGTTTTTTTGGTAACGTCAACTTGTCTTATGACCTTTCACCAAACTTGGTCGCCACGATTCAGGCTGGTACCGATATCACCAGCAACGACCTTTACAGTTATGGTGCGATAGTAAACTACACGCCTGGGTCTCCAAATGCTCTGGATGGTGCAACAAACAATGCCGGAGGGGTTACTCAAAGGAAGGATGCTCGAAGAGAATATGACACCTTCATGACCTTGGACTACAATACCAAAATTTCAGACAGTTTCACCTTTAACGCCACCTTGGGTGGAGCATACAACGAGATATCAACTGATTTTCTAAGCGTGTCTATTACAGACCTCAGTATTCCAAACTTTTATGAACTAACGAATACAGCAGGAAGGCAAAATGCCTCACAGTCGGACACCAAAAGAAGAATATATGGCGCTTTTGGCTCAACAGAAATAGCGTATAAAGATAGGCTCTTCTTGACTTTTACTGGAAGGAATGACTGGTCATCTACCTTACCTATCGGAGCCAATTCTTATTTCTACCCCTCGGCTTCATTAAGTGCAGTAATTATCGACAATACTGATGCTTTTGCCAAATTAAGAGGTTCGTATGCCCGAGTAGCCAAGGATACAGGACCTTATGCCACTTCGAGTAGCTTGGTACAAGCTGGCGTGATCTTTGATTTTGGAGATCTTCTTTTTCCTATAGCTGGGCAAAATGCTTTTGAGCTTAGTGGAACACTCGGAAATCCTGACCTGCTCCCGGAAATCACCAAGGAATATGAATTTGGTGCCGAAATAAACCTTTTCAATAGGCGAGTAAATATAGATGTTTCGTATTATAATAAGGATACAGAAGGGGTGATTATTAACAGACCCTTACCTAGAAGTACAGGATATGCATCTACCACTGGAAACTTCATTGATTTGAATAATAAAGGAATAGAATTGGCCCTAGGCTTAGTTCCTATTCGAACCGACGACTTTTCTTGGAATATAGACTATACGTTTACCAAAAACGAAAATGAGGTGACCGATATTGCAGAAGGTCTTTCTCAAATTTTGATCAACAGTGCTTTTGCAGTAAACTTTTACGCAGTAAAAGGGAAGCCACTTGGCGTATATAAAACACGGGTAGCAGCAACCACTCCGAATGGACAGGTTATTGTAGATCCAAGTTCAGGAATACCCTTACAAAACGATACTGAAGAAGAAATCGGAGTTTCTCAGAGAGATTTCCTTATGGGACTTAAGAATACTTTTCGATACAAAAATTTCACACTTGCAGCCAGTTTAGACTGGAAAGAAGGTGGAAAAATGTACTCCTATACAAATAGGCTACTTGGGTTTACGGGTAATTCAATTGCAACCACCTATAATGAAAGGTCTCCGTTTATCATACCTAATTCAGTCAATGATAATGGAGATGGCACCTTTTCGGAAAACACGACTCAAATCGAATATATCGATGTAACGGGTTTCTATAGTTCTTCGAACAATGGTAGTATTGAAACATCCCATGTTATAGACAAAACCTTTGTACGACTAAGAGACATGTCCTTGACCTATCGAGTTCCGATGAGTCTTGTTGAAAAATTAGGACTAAGTGCGGCAGCCATTAGTATATATGGCAAAAACATAGCCTTGTGGACACCGAATGACAATCCTTATGTTGACCCTGAAGTATCTACCTTTCAAGATGATTTGTCTAGTGAATTTGGAGAATTTGCCGGAAACCCAACACAAAGGTCGTTTGGATTTGCATTTAAAGTATCCTTTTAACAATTACCTAAAAAATAACGAAATGAAAAAAATAATAATTAGTGCGCTAACCATTCTGACCTTATTGGCCTCATGTGATAGTCAGCTTGATATTAATACTGACCCTGACCTTCTTACGCCTGAGGATGTAGCGATTTCATCGGAAATCGCTGCAGGCATAATCGGAATAGCGGGGGCCCATGGGTCATCGATTACCTTTGTCGGAGGTATTTGGTCACAATTTTGGGCACAAAGCCTTTCATCGAGTCAATATAGGTCGGTAGACAATTACACTATAGGCACAAACGATTATGAACGGACCTGGTCCAATACCTACGATGCATTGAGTGATATAAGGAATGCCAAGAAAATCGCTTTGGAGCGAGAAAATTGGAACTACTACCTTATTTCAACCTGCTTGGAAGCCTATTCCTTTCAAATCTTGACTGATTTTTACGGAGATATTCCTTATACCGAGGCAAATGATCCTACAAACTTTACGCCTAGCTTTAATACAGGTCAGGAAGTCTATGATTTAATGATCTTAGATCTTAATGATGCCCTAAGCCGTGATTTGGCAGTTTCAGCATTGCCAGCCCCAAGCGGAGATGATTTTCTATTTGGCGGAAACATGACCAATTGGGTAGCATTTGCCAATACACTCAAACTCAAGATTTTTCTAAGACAAACGGAAGCAAGACCAAGTGTTGCCCAAGCAGGCATTCAGGCGATGCTAACGGCCAATGCTCCTTTTTTGACCATTGATGCCGGTGTTGGCTTGGCTGGAGATGTATTTGAAGATGAAGCAAGTCTAAGCAACCCTTTATATGAAAGTGATAGAAGACAATTGAACACACAAAACAACCTAAGGGCAAGTACAACGATGTGGACCTTTTTGGATGCTAACGCGGATCCTAGACTGGAAGCATTCTACGATGGCACCTTGGCACCTCTAGACCAAGGAGATTACAATAGTTCTGCTTCTCCGGCGACCATAGCATTGGCAGACGTGAGTCCTTTGGCTCCTATCTATTTTATAAGTGCCGCACAAAGTTATTTTATGCAGGCTGAAGCCATGGAAAGATATAATGGTGGAACTGGCGCCAAGGCATTATATGATGCCGGAGTATTGGCGGCATTTGAAAAAAGCCCTGATTTTTTCGACAACACTAAATCGGAAGGAGATCAAACTTGGATTACCTCGGCTCCTTTTGATGGAGCACCTTTTATAGCCACTGGTGGTGTCTATGAATACCCTACGGCAGGTAGCCTTGAAGATAAATTGAAATCGATAATTACTCAAAAGTGGGTTTCTTGTTATCCCGACCAAGGTTATGAATCTTTCTTTGAGCAACTTAGAACAGGGTATCCTGAAATCTCCCCAGTGGCACAGGCAGACTTATCGTATGTTCCTGGAGAATGGGCCTATTCTGTAGAGGGCCTTACTGGCGGTATTTTTCCACAAAGGCTAGTCTATCCTAATCAGGAACTATCAAGAAATTCCAATGCACCTACGATTGTAGCCATTACGGTTCCTGTTTGGTGGAATAACTAATAATAATAAATATTAAAAAAAAATGAAAAAAATATTCATATATCTATTAATCGTAAGCCCATTAATTTTTATGGCTTGTGATGCAGAAGAGACAGGAGGCGTAAATCTTGTTACAAATTATGCGGTCTTGGAGACATTGGGAGACCCTATAATCTTTGTCGAAAAAGGAAGTGCTTATACGGAGCCTGGTGTCTCCGCTACTATTTCAGGAGAGGCCGTTGAATTTGAAACCATAGGTTCGGTAGATGCGGGTACCCCCGGAATTTATGACCTTCAATATCTAGTGGTCAACTCCGATGGTTTTCCCGCAACCAGTAATAGAATAGTCTATGTCTACGAGAATGATGGTTCGGTTGCAGGTGTATATGATGGCCTACGGGTCGGAAGAGCAGGAGGCCCAATCCTAGTTACCACCACTGGAACGGCTGGCACCTATTCTATTTCTGACATATTAGGTGGTCATTACGAATTCGAACGAGGCTTTGGAAGAGGCGCAGGTGCTGCCCCCTCTACAATCACAGTAACCGGGTCAAGTATCACTTCCCCTGGTGGAAACAACACCTTTGGATTATGGCTTATGTCCTCTGGCTCTCTTTCCGGTGATGAAAAAACCATGACGTGGACATCTACTATTCCTGCATTTGCGTTCGGATACGATGTTGAATTAACTAAAGTAACTCCATAAATAAAACTCAGCAAAATGAAGAAAATAAAATACAATATCATAAAAACATCTATTTGCCTGTTATTGATTATGGGTATATCATCTTGTGATAAAGGAGGCGACCCAGACCCTGGGGCAACAAAAGTGGTTGCAATGTCCGGGGATTGGTATGTGCAAGGTTTTGAGAGCGGCACTATGATTGCCGATTACCTACGGATTTCTACCTATAACAGCTCAGCAGATGACGGCACGGAAATGTGGGTTGACGACCATGGAAATTTTTGGGATTTTAAGGCTAAAAGCCCTGTGAATACTACTTCGCTCACTTTCTCAGGAGATGGTCTGGACAGTGATGTGGATGGCTATGTAATAACCGTGAATATCACCAATGGGGCAATAGTAAAGGATGGTGCTACTACTTCAGGAGGCAATACCGCGGATGGCATTTCTTTTGACATCGAGTTTTCTGATGATCCAGGTACTATATATACCCTAACTGGCTATAAGAGAACCGGTTTACTAGAAGACGAACATTAAGCAATTTCAAAAAATGAATATAAAAAGCCACTCGTATACGGGTGGCTTTTTTAATTACCTTTGCCAAATGCAAAATTCTACAAATATTTACGGTATTCGCGCCGTTATTGAAGCTATTAATGCCAATGAGACCATTGATAAGATTTTTATGCAAAAGGGGCTCAAAGGAGACCTATCTCGCGAATTGGAGGGCATGGTCAGGAAGAGTGGCATCAATGCCGTTTACGTACCTATTGAAAAGCTGAACCGCTTGACCCCGAACAACCATCAAGGCGTGGTAGCGGTCATCTCTCCTATTGTATTTCATGAACTTGAGGAGCTTGTAGAAAAAGTAACTACTGGCACTAAAACACCCCTGTTTCTTTTATTAGACCAAATTTCGGATGTGCGTAATTTTGGCGCGATTATTAGAACCGCGGAATGCGCGGGAGTAGATGGTATTATTATTCAAAAAAGTGGTGCCGCCCCTGTAAATGCGGATACCATTAAAACCTCTTCAGGAGCCGCCTTTAAAGTACCAATTGTAAAAGTAGACCACATTAAGGACGCCATATTCCATTTACAAGCCTCGGGCATCACTGTCATTTCGGCTACAGAAAAAACCAATAAAACAATTTACGACGTTTCATTTAAACAAGCCTGTGCCATTGTTATGGGATCCGAAGATCGAGGAATATCACCCTCGATTCTTAAGGCTTCAGACAACTTGGCAAAACTCCCCCTCTTGGGTGAGATAAGCTCTCTAAACGTATCAGTAGCCTGCGGGGTATTCCTTTATGAAGCGGTACGGCAACGAAGAGAATAATCAAGAGTCTTCAGTATCAGGATTCCTACCTTTATAGTGATAAATAATGTTAAGGGATTCCGATTCCTGAATTGATTCTTCTTTTGGGGTTTCAATAAAATTACCGTCTTGATCGAATTGTCTGATAAATTCATCTTCCTCCTCATTATAATCCTCATGTTCCCAATCGAATTTTTTGGGAACAGGAACTTTTGCCTTTACAAAAATAGCCAATAGTAGTCCTGCAAGAAATCCACCCAAATGACCCTCCCATGAAATACCAGCCTTAACGGGAAAAATATACCAAAGTAAACTCCCATAAATAAAGACAACGATCAACGAAAGTGCAACCAATCGATAGTGTTTGGTGAAAATTCCCTTAAAAAAAATAAAACTTGCCAATAGGTAAATTACGCCACTCGCACCAATATGATACGAAGGCCTACCTATACTCCATGTCAGCAGGCCCGAGAACAACACTCCCCATACCAATATCTTAAACGCAATATTCCTATAAAAATAAAACAGAGCGGCCAGTAGTATCGCAAAAGGAATAGTATTGTTGTAAAGATGTTCTACGGATCCATGTATAAATACACTTAAGAATATGCCAGGCAATCCTGAAAACACTCTTGGGTAGATTCCATATTCAGTAAAACTAATCCCAAATCTAAGTTCTATCAAAAAGACAGTCCATATGGTCAGCACCCCTAAAAGTGGGGCTAGGATAACCGCGTTCGTAAATTTAAAATAATTGCCTTCTGACATAGTTTAAATTTATACCAATTTAAACAATAAACTAGCCACAAACATAAAACCTGTAAGATTGTCATTTACCCCTCCTATGAATCAGATAGCCCAATACAATTCAGAACTCTTGTTAATCACTGGGTTTTACAACCTAATTATATGTAAACTCCAGCGACCCTAATAAGGTTTTTACAGGCTCTTTGATGCCAAACGAAAACACACAAAAGACTCTCTTTTACAGTGTTTTCATCTCCTCAACGGTTTTGGCAATGCTCATTCGGATTTATATAATTCACTACTTTTACCGTATGAATGAACCACTTGCGGAAAGAATACGCCCTAGAACATTAAAAGAGTATATAAGCCAAAATCATTTGGTTGGGCGACAGGGTTCATTGACACAGCATATAAAAAAAGGCATAATTCCTTCCTTAATACTTTGGGGACCTCCAGGTACGGGCAAAACTACTTTGGCAAATATCATTGCCCATGAGAGCGGACGGCCTTTTTATTCTTTGAGTGCTATAAACAGTGGCGTAAAGGATATTAGGGAGGTTATTGATAAGGCCAAACAGAGCGGAGGATTGTTTACTTCGAAAAATCCGATTTTATTTATTGATGAGATACATCGTTTCAGCAAATCACAACAAGATTCTTTATTGAGTGCTGTTGAAAAAGGATGGGTAACTTTAATAGGCGCTACTACCGAAAATCCTAGTTTCGAGGTTATTCCTGCTTTATTATCGAGATGTCAGGTCTATGTCTTAAATGCGTTCGGAAAAGAAGATCTTGAAGCACTTCTTAAAAGAGCGATGACCCAGGATGCATTCTTGAAAACGAAAAAAATCAAATTAAAAGAAACCGAAGCCTTGTTACGGCTTTCTGGCGGGGATGGAAGAAAACTGTTGAACATTTTCGAACTCCTGATAAATTCTGAAGACACCGGCACCATCACCATTTGTGATAAGCTTGTTATGAGCAAAGTGCAAAAAAACACGGTATTGTATGACAAAACCGGGGAACAGCATTATGACATTATTTCGGCCTTTATAAAATCGATTCGAGGTAGTGACCCCAATGGTGCCGTATATTGGCTTGCCCGAATGATTGAAGGCGGAGAGGATGTTACATTCATAGCCCGCAGATTATTGATTTCAGCCTCGGAAGACATCGGCATGGCCAACCCTACGGCTTTGGTCATTGCAAACAGTGCGTTTCAGGCGGTCGGTACGATCGGGTATCCAGAGGCTCGTATCATTTTGAGCCAATGCGCCATTTATCTCGCAACCTCACCTAAGAGTAACGCCAGTTATATGGCAATACATAAAGCACAGCAAACCGTAAAACAAACAGGAGACCTATCGATACCTTTACCCTTGCGCAATGCGCCTACTAAACTAATGAAAGACTTGGGCTATGGAAAAGATTATAAATATGCCCATGATTTTGAGAATAATTTTGTCGAAGCCGAATTTCTACCCGATGAACTCATAGGCACTTCATTTTATGAACCAGGAGATAATCAACGTGAAAATACTCTAAAAACGTTTTTAAAAAAAAGATGGAAAGACAAGTATAAATTTTAGAATTTGATATCCACCTCTTCGGACCTCAAGGCACCTCCTTCGTAGTATTCAAAAATCCAATGATTGTCTACAGTAAATAATACTCCATTTTTATCGCCTTTCTCAACCAAATAAACAGCAGGGACCGAAGTATGATAGAGCTTCATCTGAATTTTCGGGGTACTATCGACCAATTGGTAACCATTCATAATCTCCTGCGCATACAAGGTAACCGTTTTAGATCCTTTTACGGGCACAGCTACAGCCTTTTTAACCATGGGCTCAGCTTTTTTAATAGTAGACTCTTTGGGCTCCAGACTCTTATAGGTCTGTCTTTCGGCAGTGGCCTCCTGTATTCTAACAGCTTCATCCTTTTTTATTTTTGGCGCTTGCTCCTTTACTTTATCTAAACTTTTAACGTCATTTTTAAAACTCACAGTAATAGGAGCTTGTTTTTTCTCACTTGGTGAATATTCATAATTTACAGCATCAAATGAAGTAAAAGCTTCTCGTATCGCTTGGCCATAGGCCTGCCTATATTCCTTTATCTTACTTTTTCCCTCCTTGGTCACGAATACCTCCTTGGAGTAACAATCATTCAATCGCAAGGTCACCTTTGTGGTGAACATAGATGATCCTTCATCAAATTCGACCAAGAGCCCCAAACATCTGTTACCGGTTAAATCTATGGGCAGATTATCATCATAAACGGTAAGAAAGCCTTTTTCGATAAACAAATGCTTAATCAAAGTACTGGTCTGGTACTTGTTCTCATTTTTAAAGTCATCAAATTTCTTAGGAACTATGATATATTTATAGTCATTTAATGTGGTCTGTGCCGAAACTAAGTAACTTCCAAACAGGAAGATGCAAAACAGTATATTTTTCATATAAGTACTAATAATCAGGTTAAAGTAAAGGGTTTTAAAAAGTATACTTGTCAGAACACTTCCATTAAAAAACACCCTTAAACCAATTTGTTCATATTCTTTCTCTATAGATAATTCAAGAACTATGCCCTTTTGTATCGGATCTAATATCGCCATGAACTAGAGTCAAATCAAGACAATTCTTAACGTCATTTCTTTCCCCAAGATATGATATTTAATCCTAACTGAAAAGAGGCGTAATGGGTAGCAGCTATATTTTGGTACGCAAGAAGATTATCACCCATAAGATATATGTTTACAGGGCCTAGTTGTAAACTAACCCCTAAACCCAGATTGGCCGCAGAGAATTTATCAACCGTATATGTGGTCTTTACCGCCATAAGGTTGCCGAATCTTCGCTGATAAAATGCGGTAAGTGCCGTTTGTGGACCTCGCGGCCTATTAATCATATATAATTGCCCCCCGACACTATTTGTATATCTTGCGCGTCTATTATTTTCTGCGGCACTAGGACCACAATGACAGTCTTCTCGATTCTCTAATTGCTCTCCAAAACCATACCGAATAGAAGCGTTTAATTTGGTAGGCCTGAATGCAATATAGCTTTTCGTATTATTTTCAAACGGAAGGGCCGTTTCTACTTCATCGACCAAATCTTGCCAAAAATCTTCGTTCGGGTCTGAAAAGGCGTCGGGCAAAATAATTTCAACGCCTTCAACTGTGGCGGAACCGTTCAGCGTATTATTTTCAACGTCATTGGTTTGGTAAATAAATCCGACATCTAAAAGACTGACCGTAACAGCTGTATGTTTGTTTAGGTCATACGTCATACCTAAATCAAACCCAAGGCCAAGACTACCTCCGAAAAAGCCTCTTTTTATAATAGTTTGAGTGAGTGTTCCATTTTTATTGGCTGCCTTGATTTCATTAACCCCAGAAGTCCTCCATTGCATATCGGCACTAATAGTACTCGCTAATATATTATTTTGCCCTTCGGTAGTTACGAAATAGCCTTTGTTACGGGTCGAGTTAAAATCCAAGATACTTGAATATAGTTTTGCACTAATTCCTACCGTTAGTTTATTATCAATACGTTTATTGAGCCCAAAGTGAAAGACATTGACCATTTCTCCCCTGGTCTTTAGGTGACCTAAATCAAATTGTTCATTCAAACGATTGGCATTACCATCTATCGCCAGAATTGCATAGTCTTTGGGCCAATACCCTATCGCATTGCCCTCATGATAAATTCCAAAGGAATAAAATTCATTTACATTTTTGCCCCGATACCCACCGTTTAAAAGCTCTATTTGATAGGTTCCGCTCAGTTCATCTCGAATGCTCATTCCATTAATAGCACGCGCTCTTATTTTGTCATTAATATCAAGACCATCAGCAGCAAAAATATCGTTTACCGAAATACCGCTTGAACCTCCTTGAAAGGAAATTCCTGATAACATAGGAATACCACTATACCATTTGAAATCGACATTTGCACCTGGGTTGATCATCAAAGATTGTGGAATCTCGATAAAATCATACAACAGCTGCTTGTTCTGGCCGAACAAAGTACCACAGGCCCAAAAAAGGGCCAAGAAGAATAATTTAGGCATTCTCATTTTATTCTGACCCTGAATTTACCGAAAGACTTCAAGGTAATCTTGGGGTCTGGTAAGTTCGATATACTTGTGTTGTCGCCAAGATTACTGGCGCTGAGGCTAAGACCTGAAGTGCTTTTGATAATCGCTATGCTACGGCCCGTATCGCCATATACTATTTCACGCCGAAGAATGGAAGTAGATACCGGGTCAATCAAAAAAATCTCGGTATCGAGAACATTGGCATCGTCATCTAAGAATTCAATGCTAATACGCAGTGGTTTACTAGTGCTGTTTTCTATTTCATAGACTATGACGCCATCGATCACCCTTTTGGCGAACGCCTTTTCGGAAAAGGCATCAAAATTAAAATTACTAGAAATAAAAGTGCTGTCCGAAACCGAATTTATAGAACTCTCAGATGCCTCAATATACAGTATACTGGCTTCAAATGTAGGGGTAAGCTCCAAATCTTTATACTGCCCAAAATCCTGTTTTTCACTACAAGAGTAAAGAACTGCAAAAAGCAAGACAATAAAAGAAAGACGTGCTAACAAAATTTTCATTATTCAATTTCTTTCAAATGACAACCTACACAAGTGCATCGCAATAGTGTATCTAGCTATTATAACTCTACAAAAAGATTTTTATTTCACTCAAATCATGAATCATATGGCAAAAATCGTGCCTTGGTTCATTATGGGCATTGAAATGAAGGACATGAAGACCCACTGCTTTCGCGCCAAGTATATCAGCCTCTAGGTTATCACCAATCATTACAGACCTCTCAGGAGCTACTTCGGCCTTTTTAAGCGCCATTTCAAATATTAAAGGGTTTGGTTTTTTTACTCCGGCCATTTCCGAATATACGACTTCATTAAAATAGCCATAGATACCAGAATTCCTCATTTTTTTCTCTTGTATTTCCTGAAAACCGTTGGTGATAATATGAAGTTTATACTTCAGTTTCAGATAGTCAAGAATCTCAATCGTATTCGGAAACAAGTGGTTAAAAGAAGACAAATGAGCAATATATTCTACCGCCAAAAAATCTATAGCCCTATCTGAAATAGAATACCCCAATTCATCAAAGACCGTTTTTAGCCGCTGATACCTCAGCTCCGATTTGCTAATCTTTTCTTCCCGATATAATTTCCAAAAAGCCAGATTAGAGGGTACATATACTTGGAGAAAATCAGATAAATCAACCCCAATGGCATTTTCGGCCCATATTTTCTCAAAAGTCAAGGCAGAGTTCTTTTCAAAATCCCAAAGCGTGTGATCTAAATCAAAGAAAATATCGGTTACGATTTCGCTAAACATTATATTCCTTTATAATAGTGCTATAAAGGTCTTTCCAATCTACCTTGTGGGGGCTTCCCAACAGCTCATTGGAAAATATAGTTACAAAATCACCATTCACCTCTTTAATCTGATGATAAATCGGACTCATTATTTTTAGTATCTCGACCTTACTTTTTAAATTCAAGAAGGCATAGTCATGTATAGCAAACGGGTGTACTCTTATGGGTTGCTGCACTTCTAGAATTATATCGTATAAATAAAAGGGTATAGAACTCCCCGCTCTAAATCCTACCTCATGCGCATAGCCCATGGTGTAATCATCAGTGAATTCTGCCTCGACCAAATTTCTATACGTCAGGGGAATATCTACCCTATTGTACCGCATTCTAGAATAGTTTATCGGACGATTTATTACCCCGGCCAATCTCTTTTTCTCTTTTTTCAGAAGAGCGGTATCATGAAAAGAACTATAAGAGGCCGAAAGCGAAACTTTGCTATAGTCCGCAATAGATTTAATCAGGAATTTAAATTTATTATTATTTGGAGAAATATTCTTGTCATACATAGAATATTCTGCGAATTGAAAGAAGAACATGCTTCGAATGTTCCATTTTTTGTGCATTTCTACCAAATACCCGAAATTATCGTAAGGGTCTTTTCTAGGATTGAACCATACTTTAATACGCTCGGCCATCCGCTTTAAATTAAAAGAGCCCATGTCCATAAAAAAGCCGACAAGGCTACGCATAAAACTACGATGGGCATAACAATGTGAGGTAGTCACATCGACAACCGAAGTGTATTTATAATCACGCTTTTTCACTTCAATATCAGGAAAACGTTCTTTGAGTTGCTCCAACAGTTTATAGGCCCACATATCTACCACGGGCTTTTTTATAAAACCATTTTGATATGCTATACTCGCTTTGGAAGGAAACCTACCGTGTATATCCTTGACATGGGGCAAATATTCTTCATAACGACTCAACAGATAAAAACTGGCAGAAAAAATATCATAGGGAATATTGCTGCGTTCTCCACTGCTAAAAAAACAGGGAACACCCTCCCAATCTCCTATATTAATCTGAATATCATTAATTCCTTGTTCAAACAATAGATCATTACTACGTACAAAAAATTCATTTTGCAAGGGCTGTTTGGTATAGGTAATCTTTGGACCCGTATGCTTGATAAAATCCTCAACTTTAGTCGTAAAGGAAATCTCGATCCCCAGAATCCTAGTAAACAACTGCTTCATTATATAACTGAAGCGAGGTGTAATTTTATGGGTGTAAATCAGTAGCATTTATAATAAGGTATTGTCTGCAAAACTAAAATAATCTTTCTGTGTGATAATCAAATGATCCAAAACTTTTATGTCTAGGGCTTCTGCAGCCAACTTTATTTTTTGAGTGACCTCTTTATCGGCCTTGCTGGGCTTTAGCGTACCCGAAGGATGGTTATGGGCCAATATCAGCGCTATCGCCCCTAATTCCAAAGCTTGCTTCATGACTATACGCACATCGACCAAAGTACCGGTAATTCCTCCTTTGCTCAATTGCGCCTTATGCAGTATTTTATTCGAATTATTCAAATAGAGTATCCAAAACTCCTCGTGTTCCAATTCTCCCATCAAAGGCTGTAAAATCTCAAAAACATGCTTGCTACTCCCAATTTTGGAGATTTTTTTGACGTTCTCTCCCCTTCTTCTTCGCCCCATCTCCAAAGCGGCCACAATAGTAACGGCCTTGGCCTCTCCTATCCCCTTGAATTGCATCAATTGATTTACCGATAGTGTACCAAGTGCATTGAGATTATTGTTCACGGACCCCAAAATACGTTTCGACAGTTCAACGGCACTTTCATTTCTACTGCCCGAACCAATAAGAATGGCTATAAGCTCTGCATTGGATAATACCGACCTTCCCTTCTGTATCATTTTCTCTCTAGGCTTGTCATCATCTGACCAGTGTTTTATAGAGAATGAGGTCGATTTTTCTTGCATAAGGTAAATATAGTCAGTGAAGTGGTTTTAATTTTTATAAATCACTTCAGTTATCAACAGACCCTATTAAGTATTCTTAGTCAAATCTGTTAGTATATGTAAATCTAAGCCTCCATAATTGCCCGAACTCATCAATAAAAGAACTGAATCTTTATACTCTTGGGCATGAATAAAATCCTTAAAGGCTAAAGATTCGGTAAAAATCTGAAGGTCATTTCGTTGGAAGGCACTGGAAATTTGTTGCGGAGTGACTTCTTTCAACTTTTTGATTTTAACAGATTCAGGCAGATAAAAAACAACCGCAACATCAGCTGCATCTAAAGCGCCTTTATACTCCTTTAAAAATTCAGGATTAAAGCTACTATAGGTATGTAACTCTAAACAGGCAATTAATTTTCGATTGGGGTATTGCTCTTTTACTGCATTGGTAGTGGCCATCACCTTGCTCGGTGAATGAGCAAAATCTTTATAGACCACACTTGATGGGCCTTCCGCTATTTTTTCGAGGCGTTTAGAGGCTCCTTTAAAAGTAGCGATAGCCTCGTAAAAATCATCCTCGTCTACTCCCATATTCTGGCAGATCCATTTGGCCCCAGCCATATTGTTCAAATTATGCCTTCCAAAAATTTCGATGGGCATAGGGCCTTCTTGGGTTTTTAGAAATGTTTGACCATTCTCAACAGCATATTCTGGAGTTGTATAAGGCAGTTTTCGGATGGCATTTTCAGATGCTTCAACTACTCCTTTTACTTCGATATCCTCTTCATTGTACGTGATACTACCCCCTTTTACGATACTATCGACAAAAACCCTAAACTGTTCCACATAGTTTTCATAGGTGGGGAACACATTAATATGGTCCCAAGCGATCCCGCTCAATAAGGCAATATTAGGCTTATATAAATGAAATTTTGGTCGCTTATCAATCGGAGAGGATAAATACTCATCGCCTTCCAAAACAATAAAATCATTCTCCTCGGTCAAATGTACCATACGGTCAAAACCTTCCAATTGTGCACCTACCATATAATCGACCTCTTTGCCATGATAGTTCAGAACATGAAGAATCATCGAAGTAATCGTAGTCTTACCATGGCTACCACCAATGACCACCCTTGTCTTGTTCTTTGATTGCTCGTACAAGAATTCAGGGTAGGAATAAATCGAAACCCCCAATTTCTGAGCTTTTACTAATTCAGGGTTATCAGGTTTGGCATGCATACCAAGAATGACCGCATCTAGACCCGAATGTATTTTATCTGAAAACCACCCAAATGGCTCGGGCAACAATCCCTTATCGGCCAACCTACTTTTAGAAGGCTCAAAAATAACATCGTCACTTCCTGTAATGGCATACCCTTTGTCCTCAAGGGCCAAAGCCAAATTGTGCATGGCACTACCGCCAATGGCGATAAAATGTATTCTCATTTCATTTGTATTATATGGTAAAGATAGGAATTGACATTCATAGACAGTTTTGAATTCTATCAATTGTTTTCTCTGTCTCTTTTTACACTCTATTTTAATAAAATTTATCAAGTAACCCTGCTAACCTGAGCTCGACCTAATCTTTGTTTACAGTTTAGGCCGAACTCAGGTTGCTATTATCTTGACGTCTCTTAACTCGTCAATAGCTTTTGCTATATCGTATCAAACGGTCTACACAAAACTCTAATCATACAATTTAAAACAATCTCTCTACTTTAATCACTTGATATTGAATGAGAAAATATCACTAAACATTGAAGTGTTCACTACCAATTTTTACCGATTACACCATGAATATGTGATACTTCACAACAAATCCTTCCCTTTTTAAAAGGTACACTGACCCCTTTTAATTACTGCGAAGGAGATGGCCCCTACGAAATAGGCCTAAATTATGACAATACCATATTTCCGAATGGAACTTATGAAATAGAATATGAAATCACCAATAGTGGAGGTACACAGACAGAGGCAGTACAGACCGGCTTTAGCGACGGTCAAGCAACTTTTACCGTAAGTGACACCTCAGTAATCCCTAATGAATTTTTGACATTGAACATTACCGGCATTACCGGTATTACCCCTTTACAGGATGTATGTACCACTATTGAAGTCACCAATACTTCCTTTTTGGTGAGCAATGCCACGGCCACGACTTCAGATACCTGTTTAAATACTGATACCACCATTATGCTCAGTAATATCATTAATGCTACCGCCGCTACCTTGAACGGTATTCATACGGTAAACTATACGATTACATATCCGGACAGTGCCACATCTAATTTTACGGTGACCGATACTGAATTTACAGGTGGAACGGCCAGTTTTGACATTCCATCAGCCAATCTAGGCCCAGAGGGGGCGTACCAATTCAGCATCGACATTCCTGATAGTATCAATTTGGGCTGCTTACAAAGTTCTTTTACTATTACCCCCTTTCCAGAGGATATAATACTCGACTTAATCATAGATAATAATTGTGATGCAACAGAAATAGATATAGTCATAGATGCCCCTCAATTGGCAAACGGCAACTATACAATTACATACCAGGTAGTAGCACAGGGTAGCAATAATACCCTGATTGACAACACCAATGTTTTTACTGGTGGACAAGCGAACTATCAAATAGATCTTGCCGTTCTAGCTGTAGGAAATTATACCGTGACCTTGCATAGTTTGCAGAATGACTCTACGCCCTGTAGAACTGTTTTTGAATTTGACCATCAGGAGAATTTCGCCATTGAAGGTGTACCCGCATTGCCTAATGCGGAAGCCATTCAATTATTTTGCTTGAATTCTTTTCTTCCAAGCTCGCCTACTTTGGGCGATATTGAAGTTTCTGCCAACGGACAAATACTATTTTATGACACCGCCACTGATCTGGTTATTTTACCACTGAACACGATACTTGTCGATGGCGAAGACTACTTTATATCGAATACCGACCCCAATAACAATTGCGAAGGTCTTGACAGGGTTCAAGTGAGCGTCATATTTGAAAACCCAGAAGCACCTATAACCATAGATGCAAACCCCACTTTTTGCGCTTCAGAGAATCCTACCCTTACTAATTTAAACAATAGCGTATCAAACAATGGAAATACGGTCTGGTTCGAATTTGAATCGGGTGGCACCCCATTGGAAGATACAATTCCATTGGTAGACGGCAAAAGTTACTTCGCCGCCATGGAAACCACCACACAATGCCAAAGTACCGAGCGTTCTGAAGTGACAGCAACCATATATAGCCTAGAACCGGCCTCTATACAATTCAATAATTTATCGCTCTGTGGCCTCGACAATCCTACTATTCTAAATTTAAGGGAGTCTGAAAACGACAATCCCTTTGATATACTATGGTATGACACCCTAGAAAATGGAGCGCCTTTAGATGACAGTGTTCTTTTGATTACGAACACAACCTATTATGCTGAAAGCTTCAACCCAGAAACCGCTTGTATGAATCCAGAACGAATGGCAATCAGCGTAGATTTGACCAATTGCGAACCCAAAGATTACGGGTTTTTCATCCCCGATGGTTTTTCGCCAAATAACGATGGACGAAACGATACCTTTTTTATTCCCAATATTGAAATTATTTTTCCTGATTTTACCTTAGAAATACTAAATCGCTACGGCGCGCGCCTTTTCAAAGGAGACATAAACCAGCCCCGCCTGGAATGGCTCTAATGGCAGTACAAAAACTCCTAACGGCGTGTATTTTTATATTATCGATTATAACAAAGAAGGCCATACCCCAATACAGGGCAGGCTTTATTTAAACCGATAACGAAAACCAGAACAGACTAAAAAAAGAATTTTAAAAACCAAGACCGAAAACTGAATCCGTGAAAAATAGCTATTTACTCGTACTACTTTTACTGTTGTTACAGCTGACCGTTCGTGCCCAGCAAGACCCTCAGTACACACAGTATATGTACAATATGAGTGTGATTAACCCTGCATATACGACCAACGAACCAGGCATGTTGAACTTGGGCTCGCTTTACCGTTCACAGTGGAAAAATGCAATAGGTGCACCAAAAACCCTAACATTTTTCGCCCATACCGCCCTTAGCGAAAAAATAGAAATGGGCCTTTCTTTTATCACTGATGATATTGGCGATGGGGTACTAAAAGAAAATAACATCTACGCTGATTTTGCCTATATCTTAAAATTGAACGAAAAAAGTAATCTCTCGCTCGGAATCAAAGGAGGTATAACCACATTTGAAACCAATTTTAACGGCTTTATGCTACCCGAATTTCAAGATGATATCGCCTTTAACGAAAACCTCAATAGTACATTCCCTAATGTAGGCATAGGCGCCTTTTACCATCGTAATAATTTTTACGCTGGTCTTTCGGCTCCAAACCTATTGACCTCTATACACCTTGAAAATAAAGACGGCATCAATCGCATAGGATCTGAAAACATACATTTATTCTTTACTTCGGGCTATATCTACGAGCTAAATCCTAATCTAAAAATAAAACCTTCACTAATGACCAAGATGGTGAAGGGCGCACCATTAACCCTCGATATTTCAGTAAACCTATTATTTAATGACCGTATTGAAGGCGGTTTGTCATACCGATTAGAAGATTCGGTAAGTGCCATGTTCAATCTATCGATTATACCGGCACTTCGTATAGGGTACGCCTACGATTATACCTTATCGAACCTCAGTACCTATACCTCAGGATCACATGAAATTTTTATACTTTTTGACTTAGATCTTCTGGGCCTAAGCAAAGGATATGATAAATCTCCTAGATTTTACTAAGATGAAAAAATTACTATTCATATTTTTTATATCAGGTTTCTTATCTCCCATTTTAGGACAACAAGAATTGAAGCGAGCTGATAGCTATTTCGATAGGGCATTTTACTATGATGCTATTCCGTTGTACGAACAAGCTTTACCAAAAAACAAAAGCTCAAAACTCATCAAAAATCTTGCTGACAGCTATTACCACACCTTTGATATGAAAGCAGCGGCTCGCTGGTATAAATACTTGATTTCAAATTATGGAGAGCAGGTACATGAAAGCTATCATTTTAAACTAAACCAATCATTAAAAGCCATTGGCGACTATGAATTGGCAAACGAAGTACGCTCTAATTTTTATGCTATGAGTGGCGAAAAAGGGAAACTCGAACTTCTTAAAAATGAAATCATATATCTGGAAAACGTGAGGGCAATTGGGGAACGTTTCGCTATTAAAAATCTAGAAATTAATACCCCAACATCAGAGTTCGCTGCGGTGCAAGTCAACTCAAATATAGTATATACTGCCTCAAGAAAACGCTCACGATTCATCTCGAAACGCTACCATTGGAACCGCCAAAATTATTTGGACATCTACACTCATCCTTTAGATAAATTGCAACTAGGAGATAGTTTGAGTGTACCTCTTTCAAAAAATATCAATACCAAAATGCACGAAGGCACTTTTGCCATCACCAAAGACGGAAAAACACTGTATTTCACAAGAAATAGCGCCAATAAAACAGAAAAAGACAAGATAAGCAACCTTGTAATATATAGAGCTGAATTGATTGAAGGAGAGTGGAAAAATAGTATCGCCCTTCCCTTCAACCACGATAATTATTCTACCGAACACCCAGCTCTGAACAGCGATGACAGCAAACTCTATTTTGCTTCTGATCGTGAAGGCGGCCAGGGTTCCTTTGATATATATTACGTAGCCATTCAAGGCGATGGGTTCTATGGAAATCCTGTCAATTTAGGAAAACATATCAATACCGACAAAAAAGAACAGTTCCCGTTTATAGACCTGACTGATAATCTCTATTTCGCCTCTAACGGGCACCCCGGTTTTGGACTTTTGGATATTTTTATTGCCAAAAAGAAGAAAGATGGCTTTAAAACCCTGACAACCTAGGCCTGCCCATCAACAGCGGCTATGATGATTTTTCTCTATCCTTAAATTCCGATAAAAAAAGTGGGTGCTTTTCATCTAACCGACCTACGGGTAAAGGTAGCGACGACATCTATTCCTTTTCAGAAACCCTGCCCTTGATTATTGAGAATTGCAAACAATTCATCGTGGGTATTGTCACCGATAAGACAACTCAAAAACTGCTGCCCAATACCAGCATACAACTTTTAGATGCTGACGGAAAAATCTTAGAAAATAGTATCACCGCTGCAGACGCATCATTCGAATTTACGGTGTCTTGCGAATCAAACTACCGTATAGAAGCAAAAAAAGAGGGCTATGAAGTGAACTTTAAAACCATTCAAACCCATAAAGAAAGAAAACTGACCAAAGATGCATCAATAGCTTTATTTTCGGCCAAAGAACGAGAAAAACAAGAAGTGACGGCACTAGAAAAAAAGAAAGAAGAAGCCGAAAAAATGGTCCTTACCGAAACCAATAGAAAACTTAAAA
>JASFYU010000092.1:0-8582 GCA_045046905.1 Flavobacteriaceae bacterium
TATTGTAAAATTGGGTTTCATAGTTATTTACTAAATTGATACTTTTTTTAAGTATCAATTGTTTGGCAAATAAAAGAAAGGGTTCGGACAATAAAAGAGCTCCTTTGCCCTATTTTGTTTTCATCTAATTAGAGATTGGGTTATTTTCAATTATTGAAAGACAAGGTGAATCTACCGAATTGGGCTAAGCAATTGTTATACATAAAGCAATGTCGCAAATACGGGCCTTAATTTTCGCAAAGATATTCTTATAGCATAGTTCGGTGTACTCGGTACTTTGAGTCTAATCTGTAATAAAATATTATAGAATCAACTGAATTTAATAAAAAAATAAAACAATTAAAAGAACAACAGTCTTATTCGTCTTGGCACAGTTGATAACGAACATCCTGCTATACAAGTAGTAGAAGATTTTGTTAAGGCTTCTGTAATCGGTGATAAAGAGAAAATGGCTATTGACGGAGTGACTCTTGTTAAAATGAAGGATGAAAAAATTGCCCAAGAACAAGATTTTATGGATATTTTATCGTTTTATCAGCAGCAAGGTTTAATCCCGACAGAATAAAACAAAAACGACTGGCTATATTGATTCGAACTCAGCTTACTAATAATTTAAAGTTTGCCCGCCTGAGGAGCGGCTAGGCTTCGTACTCGGCAAAGACATAAAATATCTCTTTGTAGATTGCCTTTTTTTAGCATTTTTGTGATGAGGCGCCTATACTGCAACGATTCCTTTAATATGTGGGTGGGGATTATAGTCTGACAAAGTAAAATCTTCAAACGTAAAATCGAAAATGTCTTTTACCTTGGGGTTAAGAATCATTTTTGGTAGTGGTCTAGTCTCACGGCCGAGTTGTAATTCGACCTGCTCCATATGGTTGTTGTAGATGTGGGCATCGCCAAAAGTATGAATAAATTCTCCTGCTTGGTAACCACAGACCTGTGCCATCATCATAGTAAAGAGCGCATAGGAAGCAATATTGAAGGGAACACCTAAAAATATATCGGCACTGCGTTGGTATAACTGGCAAGACAATTTGCCGTCAGCAATATAAAATTGAAAAAATGCATGACAGGGAGGAAGGGCAGCCTTACCGTTAGCAACATTTTCAGAGAATGATTTTGAAATATCGGGCAGTACACTCGGGTTCCATGCAGAGACTAGCATGCGCCTACTGTTCGGGTTATTTTTTAGAGCATGTACCATTTCCTTGATCTGGTCGATATCATCATTGTTCCAGTTGCGCCATTGGTGTCCGTATACAGGCCCTAGATCTCCATTCTCATCGGCCCAATCATTCCAGATGCGAACCCCATTTTCTTGCAGATATCTGGTATTGGTATCACCTCTTAGAAACCAGAGCAATTCGTATACAATTGATTTTAGGTGTAATTTTTTGGTAGTGACCATGGGGAAACCCTTGCTGAGGTCAAATCGCATTTGGTGTCCAAATACACTGAGGGTTCCCGTACCTGTGCGGTCTCCTTTTTGGCTGCCGCTTTCTAAAACATGTTTTAATAAATCGTGGTATTGTTTCATCCTCCCCCTTAACCCCCAAAGGGGGATTTTTTTGAATCGTTAACTTCGAGTAAAAATAGACAAACTACATCGATTTTTAATTGACCAAAATCTATAAATTATAAATAATTATTAACCATAGGAGTTCCCCCTCTGGGGGTTAGGGGGTAGATTTAACCCAAAATCATACCAGCAATAGTGGCCGACAGCAAAGAAGCAATCGATCCGCCCAAAACCGCTCGCATGCCAAATTGAGAAAGGGTTTTTCGCTGTCCGGGGGCCAAAGACCCTATGCCGCTAATCTGTATACCGATAGAGGCGAAATTGGCGAACCCGCATAGCATATAGGTGGCCATGATTACCGATTTATTATAGGTGAAATGCGTTGCACTTGCCATATTTTTTAGTTCGGCCAGCTGAATGTAGCCGATAAATTCACTGGCCGCCAATTTAATGCCCAATAATTGCCCCATTAACATAATATCTTCCTTTGCCACACCAATAAGCCACATCAGGGGAGCAAATAGGGTTCCTAAGATTGCTTCAAGAGAGAGTTTTTTATAAGACGTATTCGCTGCAAGCCACTTGTTTAACGTGATGAATTCGCCTGTCCAATCCAAAACCCCATTGATCATAGCTATGAATGCCACGAAGACCAGTAGCATGGCGCCCACATTTACGGCCAGTTTTAATCCTTCAGTTGTGCCATTGGCTATGGCATCTAAGAGATTAGATCCGATTTTCTCATTGGAAACCTGTGCCTCGGAGTTTACGACTTCGGTCTGGGGGTACAATATTTTAGAAATCACGATAGCTCCTGGGGCGGCCATGACAGAGGCGGCCAATAAGTGTTTTGCGAATTGTAATCGAAGTACAGGGTCGTCACCCCCTAGAAAACCAATGTAGGCAGCTAATACGGCCCCAGCTACAGTGGCCATTCCGCCGATCATGACCAAAAGAATTTCAGACTTGTTCATTTTTTCAAGGTAAGCCTTGATCAATAGTGGCGCTTCCGTCTGTCCTAAAAAAATGTTTCCAGCGACGCTTAGGCTTTCGGCCCCAGAAATACCTAGGAATTTTGAAAGTAGCCAGGCCAGAGATTTCACCACTTTTTGAATGAATCCTAAATAGAATAGAACTGATGTTAAGGCCGAGAAAAAGATAATGGTCGGCAATACCTGAAAGGCGAAAATAAATCCAAATGAACTCTTGTCGATAATACCTGAAAATAAAAATTCGCTTCCGGCCCTAGTATAGTCTAAGATGCTGATAAATACTTTTCCGACACTTTCGAAAGCAATTTGTATAAACGGTATTGTCAGGACTCCGATGGCTATCAGTAGTTGAACAATTAAACCGATTGCAACAGTTTTCCAATGGATGGCTTTTCTGTTGACACTAAAAAGGAATGCAATAATCAATAGCGCTACCATTCCTAATATTCCCCGTAAAAGGCTTGATAGAGAAAAGCCCTTGCTGGCAATTAATTTATCCTTGGATTGATCTAATTCGGTATAATCTAGATGCTTGTCTGAAATGAAGTATAATACCCGGTTTCCATTTTTCAGTTTTAAGCTTAGGCTATCTTGCTCAATAATCTCATTATAGATATCTACGGTAATAGGTGTTTTTTGCTTAAAAAGTATAAGATTGTTGTTTTTGAGCCAATATCCCTTAGTGAAATTGCCATTGATAAGCGCCTCATATTCTCCATTTTCTCTCAAGAATAAAGATTCTAATCCATGATGTACCTCTATCTTGGTGCTAATGCTAGTTGGAAAATGCTCATAGAGCGTGTTTTCTTTTAATTGCCAATCGCCTATAACTTGTTTAAAATCAAAGTTTTGAAATGAATTAATGTCAGTGCTCTCAGTAGGGGTGTTAGGGCTGTCGACTAGAATGCTGTCTTGAGAAAGTGATAAAAAGTGAATGAAAAGGACAAGCAAAAAAAAACAGCTATTGTTTTTTATAGATTGTACGTTGTTCATTAGTTTCTTTTAGAAATCTCGTCTCTTAATTTTGCCGCTTTTTCGTAGTTTTCGCTTGCAACGGCCTTATCAAGTTCTTTATGTAGTTCTTCTGTGGTCAATTCTTTGTAGGCCCCAGATGCATCAGAATCTATTTCAATGGTCTCGCCTTCCTGTAAAATTTCATCTACGATGATGCTGTCATCAGTTTCATCTTTATCCTTGTCTTTGGAAGAGAATTTAAGGAAGATTCCAGCTTTGTCCAAAATGCTCTTATAAGTAAATATGGGAGCGTTAAAACGAAGTGCCAAGGCAATAGCATCACTGGTTCGGGCATCTATTATTTCCTCAATCTTATCTCGTTCGCAAATAATACTTGAATAAAAAACGCCATCTACTAATTTATGGATGATTACCTGTTTTATAACAATATCGAATCGGTCAGAGAAGTTTTTGAAAAGGTCATGTGTCAGGGGTCTGGGCGGCTTTATTTCTTTCTCTAGGGCAATGGCTATAGATTGTGCCTCAAAAGCCCCAATGACAATGGGCAGTTTACGATCACCTTCAACTTCATTCAGTATAAGGGCGTATGCGCCATTTTGTGTTTGGCTATAGGATATTCCTTTAATTTTTAATCTTACTAAACTCATATGGTTTCTTAAAAACGATAAAAGGCTTTTCAAATACCTTTTTTATTCTCGCCTGTGGGTTTAATCTCTCCATTGACGAGGCAGTGCCTCCTGTGTCTGCCTATTGTTGGCGTGCTTACATCAAAATATGAAGGGCGATTTCTGTGTTAATGCCTTGTCGTCAAGCAGGATTGTTCCAAAGTGGTTTGCTTAAACTAAGCCTTTGGTGGTACAAATTAACAAAAATTAAGTGTTCTGAGCTTTAAATTCTTTTAATTTTTCAATGAGTTTGGGAACAACTTCGAAGGCATCCCCAACGATTCCGTAGTCTGCCGCTTTAAAAAAAGGTGCTTCGGGGTCGGTGTTTATAACCACTTTTGTTTTTGAGGCACTAACTCCTGCCAAATGTTGAATGGCGCCAGAGATGCCTATAGCAATATAAAGATTGCTGGCTACAGGTTTTCCTGTTTGGCCAACATGTTCGCTGTGGGGTCTCCACCCCATATCCGAAACTGGTTTGGAACAAGCGGTGGCGGCTCCAAGAACATCGGCCAACTCTTCAATCATACCCCAATTTTCAGGACCTTTTAATCCTCTTCCTCCAGAAACTATAATATCGGCATCGGCGATAGTAGCTTTACCGACCACTTTATCTATCTCTATTGATTTTGTTGCAAAATCAGCCTCATCTAAAGAAGGGCTGAATGATTCGACAACAGTATCTACCTTGTTTTCATGGGCGCCAAAAGCATTGCTAGAGACACCGATGATTTTAATATCTGCATGAATTTGCGTATGGGCAAAACCTTTGTTGCTAAATACGGTTCTTTTTACGATGAACGGGCTCGTACTTTCAGGAGCTTCCACTACGTTAGGAAGGTAACCTGCCTTTAGTTTTGCAGCTAAAATGGGGGCCAAAAATTTGGTATCTGTGCTAGAACTTATTACGATGACCTGAATGTTATTTTTTTCTACTGCTTCAATAATGGCGAGGGCATATGCTTTGGCATTGAAAGTTTCAAGCCTGTCATCGGAGACCTTAAGTACTTTTGAAACTCCATACGAACCCAAGATTTCGTTGGTCGATGTATTAAAAGAAATTGCCATCGCCGATGCACCCATTTGTTTTGCAAGGGCATTGGCATAAGATGCAACTTCGTAAGCATTCTTTTTGAAACTTCCGTTTTCCGATTCTGTATAAACTAATACTGACATATATTTTCCTAAATTTCAAATTAAAAATCCAAGTGCCAAAAAGCGGATGAAATCCGGCGCTTGCGATGTGGTATTGTTTAGATGACTTTTGCCTCGGTATGAAGCAGATTGATTAGGTCGTCAACATTATCCACGAGTTTTATAGCACCCTTAGGTGCCGGTTTGTCGAACTTGATATCCTGAGTTGCTTTCAGGGCGTCGATAGCTTCGACTACATTTAATTTCTTTTGACGTGCCATCATGATGCCCCGCATATTAGGAATACGCAGTTCGCTTTCCTGTACCAATCCCTTTTGTCCGCCTAGGACAAGGGGTAATGTGGTTCTTATTTTTTCTTTTCCACCGTCTATTTCACGTAAGGCCGTGGCATTGTTTCCATCTATTTCAATATCGATGCAACCGTTCACAAAATTCATATTCAAAAGTGTAGCCAAAATTCCTGGAACCATTCCTCCGTTGTAATCAATAGATTCTCTTCCTCCGATTATCAGGTCATAACCTCCATTTCTCACCACCTCGGCGAGTTGTAGTGCTACAAAAAACCCATCGGTAGGTTCGGCATCTATTCGAATGGCTTCATCTGCACCAATGGCCAAGGCTTTCCGCATAGTAGGTTCTACAGAAGAGCCGCCGACCGTTGCAATATGTACGGTCGCTCCTTGTTTTTCCTTGAACCACATGGCTCTGGTTAGGCCAAATTCATCGTTAGGGTTTATTACAAATTGTACGCCGTTGACATCAAATTTGGTGTTGTCATCGGTAAAATTTATTTTAGAGGTAGTGTCGGGAACATTGCTTAAACAAACTAAAATCTTCATTTATCAGGGTCTTTTAAGATGACCGTGCTAAGATAGTTAATAATTTTCGAAATTGCTATGCGTGCATAGTAAATTTTGATTTTTTTGACCTTGGCAAACTCTGAATTGATATATATTTTCATATTTTTGCTTGCATTCTAGGAAAACTGCTTCTGGGTAAGGCAAAGGTATTAAAGCAAGTAATTACACATATTGAAACACAGGCTTAGCGGTTATAGGCAAGTAGTGAGATGTCAAGCCCACTGGTGGAAATAATTTTGAGCAAAGAAATAACTATAGGTATACATGAAGACAATACAGTTTAGAGAGGCGATAGCGGAGGCCATGTCAGAGGAAATGCGTAGAGATGAATCTATTTATTTGATGGGTGAGGAAGTAGCTGAATACAATGGGGCCTATAAGGCCTCAAAAGGAATGTTAGCCGAATTTGGTGCCAAAAGAGTCATTGATACCCCGATTTCAGAATTGGGTTTTGCAGGTATCGCCATTGGTTCTACCATGACGGGGAATAGGCCTATCATCGAATACATGACTTTTAACTTTGCATTGGTAGGTATTGACCAAATTATAAATAATGCGGCGAAAATTAGACAAATGTCAGGTGGGCAATTTCCTTGTCCCATAGTTTTTAGGGGCCCTACGGGTTCGGCCGGACAATTAGGTGCAACGCATTCTCAGGCTTTTGAAAGTTGGTTTGCAAATTGCCCAGGGCTTAAGGTGGTTGTGCCTTCTAATCCGAAAGATGCCAAAGGTCTTTTAAAATCGGCTATTCGCGATGATGACCCGGTCATTTTTATGGAATCTGAACAGATGTACGGCGATAAAGGTGAAGTTCCTGAAGGAGAATACACTATTCCCATAGGGGTGGCTGATATTCGTCGTGAAGGTAGTGATGTAACTATTGTTTCCTTTGGTAAAATTATAAAGGAAGCGGATAAGGCTGCCGATGAATTGGCGAAAGAGAATATTAGTTGTGAGATAATTGATTTACGCACCGTGAAGCCTTTGGATTATGAGGCTATTTTGAAATCGGTCAAAAAGACGAATCGATTAGTAATATTGGAAGAAGCATGGCCTTTTGGAAATGTAGCTACTGAAATTACATATCATATTCAGGCTAATGCTTTTGACTATTTAGACGCTCCTATTCAAAAAATCAACACTGCCGATACTCCGGCGCCCTATTCGCCAGAATTGTTGGCTGAATGGCTGCCCAATCATCAAGATGTAATCAAGGCTGTTAAGAAAGTGTTATATAAATAAGACAACTCATTTTGTAAAGCTACATTTGCTTCGTCGACCAAAGGTTGACGAAGCTTTTTTTTATTGGTACGTTATTTGATAAAACAATATTAGGAATCTAAATTGTAAATGAAAAATACTCTTTTTTTAATACTCCTTCTTTTTTCCTTTTTGGCAAGAGCACAGACCAAGGTGAGTGGTATTGTTTCTGATGAATTTGGCGAACCCGTGGCTTTTGCCAATGTGCTATTTAAGAACTCTACCGAGGGTACGATTACCAATGACAATGGACGATTTTATCTGGAGTCCGAAACGGATTATAAAACTTTGATAGTCTCTTTTATTGGCTATGAGGGTCGAGAAATACTGTTGACCTCAAAGGTTACTTATACGATGAACATTGTACTGGCCGAATCTACCGAGCAGCTAAATGAAGTAGTCCTCATTTCTGGTAAACAATCAAAGAGGAACAACCCGGCAGTCGATATTTTACGAAAAATATGGGCGAAGAAGCGTGAAAATGGATTGCGTAAATTTAAACAATATCGATATGACAAGTATGAGAAAATAGAGTTTGACCTCAATACCATCGATAGCGCCCTTATGAAACGAAAGATTTTCAAGGGTCTTGAATTTGTATTCAAAGATTTGGATACTTCTAGGATTACGGGAAAAACCTATCTACCTATTTTCTTGAATGAGACCTTTTCCAAGGTTTATGGCGATAATACCATGAATGTAGAAAAGGAAGATATCATCGGAAACAAAAACTCTGGTTTTGACAACAATCAGGCCATAATTGCCTTTATAGCCGACCTGTATCAAGATTATGATATTTACGATAACTATCTAAAATTTTTTGATAAAAGTTTTACAAGCCCACTTTCGAAAACCGGTATAGATACCTATAGTTACGCCTTGAGAGATAGTGCTTTTATAGATAACAAATGGTGCTATAATATTGTGTATTATCCAAGGCGAAAAAATGAGCTTACATTTAAAGGAGATTTTTGGGTGAATGATACAACCTATGCAATAAAGAACATCAATCTTGAAGTTTCTAAAAGTGCCAATATCAACTGGGTCAAAGAAATCTATATTGAACAGGATTTCGAAGTGGTCAATGATTCTATTTTTCTTTTAAAGAGAGACTATATGCTCAGTGATTTCAGTTTTCGGAAAAAAGAAAAAT
>JASFYU010000093.1:0-4788 GCA_045046905.1 Flavobacteriaceae bacterium
TACGTCTAATTGCTCAACGCTTCCGCGCCTCCGACAATTTCAAGGATTTCGTTAGTAATAGAAGCCTGTCTCGCTTTGTTATAGGTAAGTTTTAATTCGTCTCTAAGCTCTGTTGCATTATCGGTTGCTTTATGCATTGCCGTCATTCGAGCACCGTGTTCACTAGCAAATGAATCTCTGACACTCTTGTAAAGCTGCGTTTTCAACGATTTAGGTATCAGCTGTTCTATAATTTCTACCTTAGAAGGTTCAAAAATATAGTCAGTACTAACACCTTCGGATCCCTCAACAGCAACAATAGGCAAAAACTGCTCTGTCATAATAATCTGGGTAGCAGCATTCTTGAACTTGTTATATACAAGTTCAATCTTATCATAAGAACCATCAGTAAACTGTTCCATTAGATTTTCGGCGATAATAGCAACATTATCAAAGGTCAGATCCTCATAAACCTTGCTATGATTTGCAATGACATTGGCTTTTTTTACTAGGATATCATTGGCTTTTTTACCAATGGCCATAAAATCTACTTGTTTGCCAGCATAGGTTTCATTGGTCAAAACCATGCATTGTTTCATGATGTTGGTATTGAACGCACCACATAAACCTCTATTCGAGGTAATAGCGACTATCAGCACCTTCTTCACTTCACGATTATCGGAAAATTTACTTCCCGAATCCGCATCCAAACTAGCGCTTAGCCCCTGTAAGAGTTCAGTTAATTTATCTGCATATGGTCGCATTGCAGTAATAGCATCTTGAGCTTTTTTCAACTTGGCAGCAGAGACCATTTTCATGGCACTGGTTATCTGCATGGTCGATGATATCGATGCTATTCTGTTCCGTATTTCCTTTAAATTGGCCATTTTTTCTAGTATTTAGTAATACGTACAAAGTATTAAGTTCTCAATACTTTGTACGTATTACTAATTGTTACCCAACGTATTTACTTGAAAGATCTTTAGCGACTTCCGTCAAGGTATCAATAACCTCATCGGTTAATTTTCCTGCTTTCAGCGTATCTAAAACCCCTCTGTGCTTGGCATTCAAGAATTCGATATAGTCGCGTTCAAATTCCTTTACTTTTTCTACGGGAACATCACGTAAAAGGTTCTTAGAACCCGCATAGATGATGGCTACCTGATCTTCAACAGTAAAGGGATCGTTCTGTGCCTGTTTCAATATTTCAACGTTACGGCGTCCTTTTTCAATCACATTCAAGGTCGCGGCATCCAAATCGGAACCAAACTTAGCAAAGGCTTCTAATTCGCGGAACTGTGCCTGATCCAATTTTAAGGTACCGGCTACTTTTTTCATTGATTTTATCTGAGCATTACCCCCAACCCTTGATACCGAAATACCAACATTAATAGCGGGTCGAACACCTTGGTTGAATAAATCTTGCTCCAAGAATATCTGTCCGTCAGTAATCGAAATTACATTGGTAGGAATATAGGCAGAAACATCACCAGCCTGTGTTTCGATAATGGGCAATGCCGTTAAAGAACCTCCTCCTTTGACCATAGGTTTCAACACATCAGGTAAATCATTCATGTTTTTTGCGATTTCATCATCATTGATGATTTTTGCCGCACGTTCCAATAATCTGGAGTGTAGATAGAAAACATCGCCAGGGTACGCTTCACGTCCTGGTGGTCTTCTCAATAACAACGAAACCTCACGATAGGCAACCGCCTGTTTTGACAAATCATCATAGATAATCAAAGCTGGTCTACCTGTATCTCGAAAATACTCACCGATAGATGCACCCGCGAAAGGAGCATATACCTGCATTGACGCTGGATCAGATGCATTGGCCGCCACTATAGTCGTATAGGCCATGGCTCCTCTATCTTCTAATACCTGGGCAATACCTGCCACTGTAGAAGCTTTTTGACCAATTGCAACATAGATACAATACACAGGATTACCTGCATCATAAAATTCTTTTTGGTTCAAGATGGTATCGATACAAACCGTAGTCTTACCTGTCTGACGGTCACCAATAACCAATTCACGCTGTCCCCTACCTACCGGGATCATTGCGTCAATAGCCTTGATTCCTGTTTGTAGTGGCTCTGTTACCGGCTCACGAAAAATAACCCCTGGCGCTTTACGCTCCAATGGCATTTCATAAAGTTCCCCAGCAATAGGGCCTTTACCATCAATAGGATTTCCGAGCGTGTTTACCACACGACCTACAATACCTTCACCTACTTTTATCGAGGCGATAGATTGTGTACGCTTCACCGTTGAACCTTCTTTCACATTTCGTGATGGACTCAACAATACAACACCTACATTATCTTCTTCCAAGTTTAAAACAATACCTTGAAGGCCGCCTTCGAACTCTACCAATTCGCCATATTCGACATTTGATAGGCCATATACCCTGGCGATACCATCACCAATCTGTAATACGGTACCTACTTCATCCAAAGTAGCGTCGGCGTTAAATCCTGATAATTGCTTTTTTAATATTGCTGATACTTCAGCGGCTTTTACTCCTGCCATTTCTGTTTAGATAAAAGACGAAAGAGAAAAGTTTTTATTCTTTTCTCTTTCTGTTTGTTAGTTATAAACTATTCGTAAATTCTCTTTTTAAACTACTCAATTTATTCGAAATACTGGCATCATATTGCAAATCGCCAACGCGGAGTACAAAGCCTCCTATGATGCTTTCGTCAATTCTATTTTCAATAGTGACCTCTTTACCTGTCAGCTGAGCCACTTTATTCAATACCCTTTTTTCGAGCTCGGCCGTCAAGGGCAGGGCTGTGGTAACAAAAGCTACATCTTTACCTTTTAGCTTTTCATTGAGTATTATATATTTTAGGGCGACTTCATTGAGCATCCCTATTCGCTTGTTGTCGATTAATATACCGATAAGACCTTCAGTAATCGAATGACCTCCCTTAAAAATAGCCAACAAAGCGGTTTTCTTGGTTTGGTAATTGACAATAGGACTGGCAAGCATACCCCTTAATTCTTGACTATCGCCAATGGTAGCAACAACAGTGCGCATATCTTTCTCTACGACATCGCTCACTTTATTCTCGACGGCAAGGTCTAAAATTGCCTTTGCATAACGTATGGCTACTCTTGAATCGCTCATGCTGTATTAATTCAATTTTATATCACCCAACATATCCTCAACAAGTTTCAATTGCTTGTCTTTATCAGATAATTGTTCTTTGATTACTTTTTCGGCAATCTCAACGGAAAGTTCAGCTACCAGATTTTTAATATCAGAAATAGCTGCTTTTTTCTCGCTTTCGATAGTTGCCTGTGCCTGCTTGATCATTTTATCGCCTTCGAGCTTAGCCTGTTCCTTAGAATCAGTAACAATCTTGTCTTTTATTTCACGTGCATCTTTCATCATTGCCTCACGCTCTGCCCGTGCTTCTTTTAATAACTTTTCGCTATCGGCAGTTACGTTTTGCATTTCTTTCTTAGCATCTTCAGCTGCAGCCAAGGCATCTTTTATACCATCTTCTCTATCATTGACTGCATCAAGAATTGGTTTCCAAGCGAATTTTCTCAATACGAAAAGTAAGATTACAAAGAGTATTACCTGCCAAACAAATAAGCCAAATGAAAAATCGTTAATTAATTTTTCCATAATATTTTTTTAAATTCAATTTGTTATAAGCAATAGCCATAACCAACCGTCATGGCTATTACCTAATAATTGGTTGTTTTTAGCCTACAAATAAAGCTGCAAACCCAATACCTTCAATAAGCGCCGCTGCAATCAACATCGCTGTTTGAATTTTACCAGTAGCTTCAGGCTGACGGGCAATAGCATCCATTGCTGAACCACCAATTCTACCAATACCGATACCAACACCGATAACAATCAATCCTGCTCCTACTATAGTTGGAATTTCCATAATATATATATAATTAAAATTAAAAAATTCAATGTATTCCCACCTTGTGGGTTTACTACTTCGACCTTGATCGAAATAAAAATATTCTTCTTTTTATCTCTAGGTTTTTCCCAGAGGTAATTTACTAATGTGACTCTTCGTGCTCATGCTCTTCAACTGCAAAGCCAAAATATAAGGCAGATAACAAGGTGAATATATAGGCCTGTAAAGCGGCTACTAAAAGCTCAATTATTGAAAGGAAAAAAGCGAGAAACAAGGTCAAACCTCCACCTATCCAATTTTGAAATATAAAAATCAATGCTATAATACTCATTAATACTACGTGACCTGCCATAATATTGGCATACAAACGTATCATTAGCGCAAAGGGCTTGATAAAAACTCCTAGTAATTCAATTGGTGCTAAAATAATTTTCATCGGCAAGGGAACACCTGGCATCCAAAAAATATGCTTCCAATAATTTTTATTCCCAGAAAATGTGGTAATTACAAATGTTATTAAAGCCAATGCCAAGGTAATGGCAATATTGCCCGTAACATTCACCCCCAATGGTGTTAAGCCAAACAGATTCAAGAACCATACAAAGAAGAATACGGTCAATAAGTAGGGCATGTATTTTTTATACTTTGTTTCACCAATATTCGGCCTAGCAATATCATCTCTAATATACAATACTATAGGCTCAAAGAAACGTCCTGCACCGGTAGCTATTGGGCCTTTACCAAAGGATTTTGCCAAGCCGCCAAAAAGCAAGAACATCAACACACAGGTGACAAATATCATGACCACATTCTTAGTAATCGAAAAATCTATAGGCTTTACATTTGATACATGATGTTCTGCATCATAATCTATAGTACCGGAAGCATCTGTCTTATAAATTTTACTGTGGTA
>JASFYU010000094.1:0-11357 GCA_045046905.1 Flavobacteriaceae bacterium
ATTTTTGTGGGTGTGCTCAATGGAGCCTTTATGTTTGTTTCTGATTTTTTAAAATACTACCCTCATTCCTGTGAAGTTTCATTTGTAAAACTAGGGTCGTACCAAGGCTTGACTTCTACGGGTATCGTAGAGACACTCTTAGATTTGCCTGATAATATTGAAGGCCGTAGTGTAATTATTTTAGAGGATATTATTGATACGGGCCGTACTCTTAAAGAATTGGTGCATTTATTCTCAAATACCAAGGTGAAGGAATTTAAAATTGCCAGTCTTTTCTTTAAGTCCGAAATATATAATGGAGAATATGCCATTGATTATTTTGGCATCGATATTCCCAATAAATTTATTGTGGGTTACGGACTCGATTACAACGAATTGGGAAGAAATTTAAAAGAAGTTTACCAACTAAATCAAAAACATATGATTAACCTTGTCTTATTCGGAAAACCAGGTGCTGGCAAAGGTACCCAGGCTACCTTTTTAAAAGAAAAATATAATCTTAAGCATATTTCTACTGGAGATGTATTTCGATATAATATTAAAAATGGTACCGAATTAGGAACTTTAGCAAAATCATTTATTGATAAGGGCGATTTGGTACCTGATGAGGTCACTATAAAAATGTTACAGGATGAGGTTGAAAAAAACCCCGAGGCCAGCGGATTTATTTTTGACGGTTTTCCAAGAACAACTGCCCAGGCCGAGGCCTTGGATATTTTATTAGAATCAAAGGATATGAAAATCAATGCGACTATTGCACTTGAGGCAAATGATGAGCTATTGATAAAACGTCTTTTGGAACGTGGTAAGATCAGTGGCAGATCAGATGACCAAGATGAGGAGAAAATAAGAAACCGTTTTGACGAGTACAATGAAAAAACGGCTCCCCTAAAAGATTATTATGAGGATTTCGGAAAGTTTCATAGTGTTAATGGTATAGGCTCAATTGCTGAGATTACCAAGCGCTTAGAGGTGGTTATCGAAGATCTTTAGCTCGTTCGAAATTCAGGCTGAATTAATTCACCATTAGGTTTAACGTCTACAGGTCATCTGGGCTTGTTATGAGCTTATTGGCTATACGAAACTCGTGCATTCATAGGAATCACAAAATAAGAATTATGACCGAAGGCAATTTTGTAGACTACGTTAAAATTCATGTCGAATCAGGTAATGGAGGAAAGGGGTCTGTACATCTGCATCGTGAAAAATTTATCACCAAAGGCGGGCCTGATGGCGGTGATGGCGGCCGTGGCGGCCATGTGATTTTCAGGGCGAACAAAAACCTATGGACCCTGGTCACCTTTAAGTTTAAAAAACATTTTAAGGCAGGTCATGGATTGCATGGTAGTAAGGGTCGCAGTTCGGGTGCTGATGGTAAAGATATTTATGTAGATGTACCCTTAGGCACGGTGGTTCGGAATGGTGAGACGAATGAGATTCTGTTTGAAATCACTGAAGAAGGCGAGGAAAGAACTGTTATTAAAGGTGGTATGGGCGGTCGTGGTAATTGGCATTTTAGATCGCCGACCAATCAAACACCCCGATATGCCCAACCCGGTGTAGAAGGGCAAGAAACAGATATTATTCTTGAACTTAAAGTTTTGGCTGATGTGGGCCTTGTAGGTTTTCCGAATGCCGGAAAATCAACTCTGCTCTCGGTAATTACTTCGGCGAGACCCAAAATCGCTGATTATGAGTTTACCACCCTGAAACCCAATTTAGGAATTGTGGAATACCGTGATTTCAAAAGTTTTGTGATGGCCGATATTCCGGGTATTATTGAAGGTGCGGCCGAAGGCAAGGGCTTGGGACATTATTTTCTGCGTCATATTGAACGTAATTCGACCCTCTTGTTTTTGATTCCTATTGATAGTAAAGATATCAGCAAAGAATATGAAATACTGTTGCATGAATTGCGGCGATACAACCCTGAATTGTTAGATAAAGAACGTCTCGTGGTCATCTCAAAATGTGATATGTTGGATGATGAATTGATGGATGAAATGCGGATCGAACTTGACAAAGATTTTGAGGATGTATCTTATATGTTCATCTCCTCGGTTGCACAGATTGGACTCCTAGAATTAAAAGACCGCCTATGGTCTATGCTTAACTCATAGTATCTGTTAATCGAATAAAGTGATTTTTTTGCGATTAAAATTAATTTTTCTTTAATTTTATAGAAACCAAACAATAAAAACTCATCACTCCGAGTGAAGAGAAATGACTTCGATTTTTTAATCGAAAATTGTGGGGTCGATTCGAGACTATGGTCTAATCAGATTCACCATATAAAAATACAACTATGAAAAGGTTCTTTCTCTTGTTCATTTTGTCACTTCTTTTTTCTTGCAATGCGGTAAAGGTCAGCTATGATTACGACAAGGATACCGATTTTTCGAACTACAATACCTATAATTATTTTTCGGATATAAAAACCGGATTAAGCGAGCTAGACAATAAACGCTTATTTAGGGCTATGGATATTACCTTACGCACCAAAGGGTTGTTGTTTTCAGAAGAACCTGACTTTTTGATTAATATTCAAGGTACATCTTTTCAAGCGCCACAAAATAGTTCAATCGGCGTAGGTTTAGGAAGTTCTGGTAGTAATGTGGGTGGTGGACTTTCTATTGGTATTCCTGTTGGAAGGCCCAATGTAGAACAAGAAATTCAGTTCGATTTTGTCGATATTAAAAAAGATATGCTGTTTTGGCAGGCGAATAGTAAAAGTTCTTTTAAGGAGAATATGTCTCCTATCGAACGTGAACAAAAACTACAAGAATTTGTCGATAAGGTATTTGCCAAGTATCCCCCCAAAAAGAGAAAATAAAAAAGACTGTTTATAAAGTAAACTTTTCAAACAGTCTTTTTAGTACATTCTATTTCGAACTACGCTTGTAGTAAGGCACTGTACTTATCACGGTAGCCATACAATAGCACAAGGTTCAAGACCAACATAATCAATGACCCAGGAATAGTTTCTGGTTCTAGGGTCGCATGAAACAATACGGCATTCACCGAGACACTCATTAAAATAAGCAACATCAGAGCTGCATATTTATTGAATAGTAAAGATAGGCCGGTGCTAATTTCGATAAATCCAACCAAAACAAGTGTTTTAGTGGCCGCCAAGCCTCCCATGTAACCCATGGCAGCTTCGCTCATAGCGCTTTGATCCATAGGTATAAAATGAAAAAATTTGTCAAAGCCAAACATGAGAACAAATAGGCCAAGAAATATTCTCAGCGCCATAATAACTTTTGAATTCATAATAAATGGTTTATGTGTTAGTTACTAAATGTAATAAGAAAATCAATACATAGACTGCTAATCAACTAACTAATTTTTAGTAGGTTATTTGATTTTTACTCGAACCCCTTCAGAATGGCTGCTAAATTCAGGGGCATACATACTCTGAATGGTAGTGATGCCGTTACTGAAATCACCTGCATTGTTTACCCTTAAATCGTATTCGAAGACATAAACGCCCTTGGGTAAATAGTCAAAAAAGAAATTGGTGCTGGCGTCTTTAGTGCTTTCGTAGTACCCGAGGCCGTCTTGCCATTTATATTGCGACAGTACATTTATAGGTTCAAAAGCTGCTGCTCGCATATCTTTCATATGAACAAACTCCATAGGGCGGTCTACCCTTAATTCAATACGAACGCGAACCAAATCACCGACTTTTAAATTGGTTTTTGAAGTGATTTCAGAAATTTCTTCCCCTGTATCTGTATTCTTTTTCAGGAATAATTTCTTCTTTAATTTCAAGGGAGTTTCTGCTGAGGTAATCTTGTCCAAATCCTCAAAATACTGCCAGTAGAGTGCGCCCCAAGCAAGCCCTTCTCCTTTTTTACTGATTTGTATTTCGCCCATCTCAGGTTTTATTTCGTTGCTATTCCAAGCAGTTTTATAATACCCTGTGCCCGCTTCAACTTTTACGTTTTCTAATTTAGAAGGGGCTATTTTTTTTCCTCCAACCAGAACAGCAACAGCATCGGTAACTGAAAGCCAATCACTACCTTGAAGCAATAATGCATACACAGCGTCGGTAGTAGCTTTAGTGGTTTTCCATTGATTGGTCTGCTTATTTTTTAGCAACCATATTTTGAGATTATCTACGGTCTCAATATCATCAGCTTGTATTTCTGAAAAAGCTTCGATAAGTAATGCTTGCGTTTCGATAGGCGCTTGATACCAATACCAAGAATTGGTGTTGGCTTTCCAGTACATGCCCAACTCTTCTGAGTTGATGCTATTTTCCTCGAGCGCACGAAGTATCTTGTTAGCTGTTTTGGTATCTTTAAAACGATGCATGATTAGCGCTAACATTCCTTTAGAATACAATCTTTTATTCGTCCAATACTTTTTTGCTTTTCCGTAATAATAGCTGCTAATTTTACTTACTCTTTTTGAGCTTTTAATATGCTTAAAAAAGCTACGCATATACAAATAGTGAATCTGCGTTTTACTCAAATGGTCATCATTGATTTTCGTGGCGTACTTTTTCATGTGTTCGTACTCTTTCACGAACTCATTGTCTAAGTACCTAATGGCTTTCTTTAGCATCGAATTTTGGTCGCTGAGCGGATCCGAAGTTTGGTTACTGAGCGTAGCCGAAGTAAGTTGCTTTAAATGTCCAAAGCCCGTAATAATATGCTGTGTGATAAAGCGATTATCAGGCCCGCCATTGAACCATGCCCATGCGCCTGATGACTTTTGGTTTTGTTTTAGTTTGTTCAGGGTAATGGTCTGTTCACTCTTCATTTTATTTAAATTGAAAAGTAAGGCAATCCGTTTTTTCTGTTCGGTTTCTGATTGCGCATCACGAAGCCATGGTGTTTCTTGAATGAGTAGTGATTTCAATTCTTGGTTTTTTTCCATAGTACTGACCAAGGCATCTGAATTCGCCCATTGCTTAAACACTTCTTGAATTCTAGGATTGCTATTCGCAATATGACTTGCTAGTGTATTCGCATAGTATTTTGAAAAGGTTTGCTCATTGCATTCATAAGGGTACTCCATAAGGTAAGGCAGTGCCTGTACCGCATACCATGCCGGATTGCTTGTTATTTCCAAAGTCAATTTATGGTGACGTAGCGTACTTGAGGTGGTTTTTTTTAACTTATCTAAGGTAAACGTCTTTGTCTGATTGCTACGTACCCACATTGGTAGGGTTTCGGTCACCAGCATTCTATTGGTCAATACCGGAAGCATATTCTGTTCACCATCACTAAAGTCACCAGCTTTGGCAATCACTTTGTATTGTAGCGCTTGCAGCCCCTCTGGGATTGTTAAACGCCAAGATACTTGAGTGTTGCCCATAGAGTCTACTTTGAAGCTAGCTTCACCAAGACCAACTCTGTCTGTTTTGTTTTTCCCGATGGGGGAAGAAATTAGGAGTTCTTTTGATACATTTTTTCCTGTCAATGCATCAATCAATTCTAATTTCGCTAGACCTGAAAGCACTTTTTCGGTCAAGTTTGCAATTTTAGTACTGATAGTGATTTTATCACCCTCTCGTAAAAAACGAGGAGCATTGGGTATGACCATCAATTCTTTTTGAGTAAGCGTATGTAGTCTTTTTACTGAACTCTCTAGGTTTTTGGTGTGTGCTAATAGTTGTAAGTTCCATTTAGTGAGGGCTTCAGGCGTGGTGAAACTGAAAGATACATTGCCTTCTTTATCCGTATGTAGTTGTGGAAAGAAAAAGGCGGTTTCTTGCAGGTTTTTTCGAATTTTCACATCATCAAAATTGGTTTTATTTTCTTCTTCCTGTTTATTGGCGTTATCAAGTTCTTGACCAGCAAAAGCTACATCGGCTTTATTATCGGCCATTCCTTCAATGACAACTTCGTCCAATGACTCGCTATCCGCCACGATTTCCATAGCAACGGGGACAGCATTTTTCATCATTCTGTTTCTATATAACCTGTTTCCATAACCAATATGTAGTCCGAACCAATTGAATGAATCAAAATATTGATTTATATAACTATAACTAGTATAGCTCTGGTAGGTGTTGAATGAACTGCTTGAGAAACACCGATAGGCGTTTGCTGTTCTATTTGAATAATAGGTGGGTTTTAGTAAGGGGTTAAATCCCCAGTAGTTAGCTCTAAACGTATCAAGAGATGCATCGTACATACTCGCTAATAATTCGGCAGCAACCTTATCGCCTTTTGATCCTTTGATTTTAAAAGACCAAGTCTCATCAGTACCCGGTTGAAGTTTATCTCTGAAAGTGACGGTTTCGATTTCTAAATCTGTACTAGGGTAGGGCACACGAATATTCAAACTACCCGCTTGAAATGAATTGTAAGCGGCATAGCTGTAGGTGATAGCAAACCCGCCTAAATCATCTGCTTTTACAGGCAGCGTAAAAGTCTTTGAATTTTTATTTAAATGAATAATACGCGTATCGATAATCTTGCGGTTTTTCTCTACATAAACCGTAACATGCATATCTTTAGCACTAGACAATACCGTTACTTTTACTATTTCACCAGCTACATAACTTTCTTTATCAGTTTTAATTTGAAATAATTGATTGTCTGCCAGTATTTTATCATTATGGCTAAACAGCGTGGTCTGCAAAATATCTTTCACCTGTTGCCCAAATTTATCTTTGGTTTCTAGTTCGATAACATAGTTGCCTGAATCCCATTTTTTAGCATTGTCTAAAGTGATTTCTGTGGATTTTCCAGTATCGAAATCTGATTGCCATACGAGTTTTCCTTTTTTCCAAGTAGCGGCATTGTGTTCATTGCTAAAAGCGTCATGTGGGTATAGTTTTGTGAATTTCTCTTTACTAAAACCGGCATAATCAGGGGCTGGCCAAGTTCTGGGGCGTAAGACATTTTCAGGAGCCTTCAATTTGTACATCTTTAGGGTGCCCTGAGCAGGCACAAATTGTCCGTTCAAGTTATTCGTTGAAATAAGCATGGTGTTGTCTTTGTCATCCTTATCATACGGATTTGCAATGTAAATGTTTGCTGTCATAGTATGATAACCCACCCTAACTATAGATGATGTGCTATGGGTTTCTCCATTAATATCGGTGACGTCTGCAGTAATCTCATAGCTAAAAGTCGGAAGGTTATTTTGATCTACGCTGTTATCTGGTAATGCTTTAAAATTGATTTTGTACTCGCCAGAAGCATCAGTAGTAGTTTCGCCATGTGCGATTTCTTGTGGTGTTGTATTGTTAAATGGGTGATGCCAATAATACCACCTTGGGTAGTATACCACGCGTTTCACACGGTAGCTAATCTTGGCATCTGTAATATTGCTTCCTGCGTAAGCGGTAGCAGTACCTTTGACTGTTACACTATCATTCACTTTATAGGTTTCAGTAACCGGTTTGAAAGAAGTCTCGAACTTTGGTCGTTTGTATTCTTCTACAGAAAAAACCGTAGATCCACTAATGTTTACTTTATCTGAAAGTACCCGAATTGAAAATTGACCTGTTAAGCCATTGTTTGGTAAAACATATTCACCTGCAAACGAACCGTAATCTGAGGTAGTAAATTCTTGAGTAGTGAGCACTTGGCCGTTTACATCTTTTATTTGAATAGCTACTTTTGTATGCTCTAGTATTGAAGATTTCCCCTTATTGTTTTTAACGGCAATACCTTTAAAGTATATGGGTTGCCCCGGTCGGTATATACTTCTGTCGGTAAATAAAAAGCAAGAGTAGTAGGTAGTAGGGGTATTTTGGTCATACCGCTGGCTTACATAATAGTCATTGAAATAGGCAGTCTCTTCGCCATGTGAAATGGTAATGTTAACATCACTCCAATTATCTTTGGTTAGAGCAAGTGTTACGGTGCCTGTTTTGTCTGTAATCAATGTTTTTTTCAAGCGCGGACCGGTATAATTAATGTGATACGCGAAGGTGAGTTTTGCACCAGCAAGGGGTTTTCCATTATTGCGATTGATTACTTGAAAATAGGTATGGGTATGGGTTTGTGTTTCTGTCAAAGCCATATTAGTTGCTTGTATGGCGCTATAAGAAAAGGTGTTGTTGTCTTTGTTTTTTGGCTCCGCCAGAATTATATATTGCCCATTACCTAATGGAGGCATTGAAATTTCGGTGCTATGCGTTTGGTAATCATCTTCATTTTTCAGGCTAGCTGTCCAGTCTTTGGCAATGGGTAGTTTCTTTAGGAATGCCAATATTTTTTTCTCTTGATATAATTCTTCTAGTTGGTTAAATTCTAGATTGCTTATTCGACGTGCTGTAAGATGAAGACCGGCATAATTTTTATAATTGACCAATAATCGGGTGGTGGTGTTTATAGGAATATGCCTTTCTGTAGTCAGTTGTAAAGACTTTGATAAAATCTGCGACTTTAGAGCCTTGCATTTTTCTGCTCCTCTACTTTTGGGAAATTCTCTGATTGCATTTTCACAAATTACCAAAGCCTCTTTGCGTTTAAAACGATGCTTTTCATTGGTTTTAACTTGGTAGGTATTTGCCTGTCTATTTAGTAAATCAGCTATTTCGAAAAGGTATAAGCTTGCCCTCAAACTACCTTTTGAAGCAGTAGCTGCGTTTTGTAGTACGTCGAGAAGTTGTTGGTCTTTATTTTCAAAAGTTGCGTTTTGATAAATAAAATGCAAGCGTTCGATATTGACTTCAGCAAAGGTATACGCTTTGTCGGAAGTGGAGTGTAACCTCAATAATTTTTGATAAATGCATATGGCTTTGGCCTGTAATGAAGTGTGGTCTTCGGTAGCGATGTTTAGCGAAGTAAATGTATCGCCATCACACAATAATTCAGGATTATCAACCTCAAATGTTTGGGCTGGTCGTGTAATATTATTTTCACTTTTTTTGTAAAAATCAAGAGCGGCATGAGCTAAAAGGTCAAAAAGGGTAGGGCGGTAATCTTCAGAACCCTTTCGTTTATTAAGAATAACATCAAATTTTGAAACCGGAGTTTTTATTAACTCAGCTTCGTTTTCTAATGATGCTTCAAAATGAACGGTTATTTTTTTGAATAATGTAGTTAAATCCCATGTTCTAAAATCGTTTGAGTCAATCTTTTCTTTGGTCTTTGTTCTATTGTAGAATTGGTGCCTGTTTTGCTGAAAAAACTGCCAATACAAATTGGCCAAATAACTTTCTAGTACATTCTTAGTAGGCGATTCTGCCTTTTTGATTTCTGATTTAAAATCGTTTATAATTTTCAACTGGGCATCTTCCTCCAAGGTCAGCGCGTACTTTGATGTGTACAGCAGCGCTTTTGTAAGCTGTACAGAATTATTTTCTTCTTTAGCCTTTTCAGAAATGCTAGTTACCACATTCAAGGCCGATTTGGTCAAGGCTTCACTTTCAAGTTTTTGAACTTGTTTCCAAAGGGCCTCATAGGAGTCACTGCTTTCTTGTGCTTGTGTCATCTGAGAGGACAGGATTAATACGAGTAGTACAAACAACTTTTTCATAGGTATAAAATTACAGAACAAAGGTTTACAAAACCTATGCCATGTACAACAATAAATGAGGGAACGCCTGTTTTGAGCGAGTAAAACCTCTCCTCATAGGGGGGGTGTTGGGTATTTCTGAAAAATAAAGTGTTCTTGCTATTGGGAGTGAAGACCTATAAAGACTTCAACAAACCCCCATCAATCGGTATTTGAGTACCGGTAATATATGCGGCATGGTCCGAAGCCAAAAAAGCAACCAAATACCCATATTCTTTAGGGTCGCCAATACGTTCTAATGGTACTTTAGATTTCATATCTGCAAGTACCTCCGCTTCAGAGATACCAAGCTGTTCTGCTTTTTTGGAGTTTAGTTTAGCAATACGATTCGTATCAAAAAAACCGGTCAATAGGCTGTTTACCGTTATTTGGAATTCACCCACGTCGGTAGCCAGCGATTTCGCCCAAGTGACGACGGCAGCTCGAATGGCGTTTGATAAGGCTAAAAAAGACAACGGCTCTTTTACCGAAACGGAGGCCACATTAATAATTCGCCCCCATTTGTTTTTTTGCATCTGCTTCAGCGCGAGCTCGGTGGTGAAGACGACGGTTTTAAAAAGTAGATCAAAAGCTTCTTGATAGTCATTTGCATTTTTCTCCAAGGCATTTCCTGCTGCCGGACCCTGCGTATTGTTGATGAGAATATCTACCGAGTTGGTGTCAAAATAACGGGATATGATTTTTTTGTAACCTTCAAAATCAGAAAAATCTACAAGCAAATATTGATGCTCTTGCCCTTCTTTAGTCGGCAGACTTTCTACTACGGCTTTTAACTTTGCCTCATTTCTTGCCATTAGGGTAATACTGGCACCGCTTTCGGCCAATTGTTGCGCAATAGCCTTGCCGATACCGCCACTACTACCGCCAACTAATGCTCTTTTGTTTTTTAATGTGATATTCATTTTTTTTATTTTTAAGGTACCACCATTTAGTTCCTCCTATAGGGTCAGGGGCTTTACATTCATATCAAACAGCATAAAAATTCGGTAGGTAGTAATTCACCAAAATATTCAGCTACATTTTCTTTGGATGAAATAGAGAACAGCTTTATTTTTTAGCTATTGCTACACTAAGATATATGAATCATATTTAATACCTTTTTAACCATCTAATGTTGCATATAATTTGTTTCTTTTTCGCCTATATTTCAGTTTAGAATAAAACCATAACTATGGCTATTCTTTGATTTTATATTTCATCTAGGCAAAAATAATTCAAATGAAGAAATACGATATTACTTAATTAAAATGGTGTAAAAGCAAAGTTAGGGTAGGTGTGTGAAATTGGAATGTTGTTAATCTATGGTGTTTTTTTTGTAGAAGCTAGTTTCGAATTAGATGGGGTTTATAAACGTGTATTTAGTTCCATCGAACAATAACAAGCTCACAACGCCTGTTCCATTCATGGTCTTCTTCGGTACAAGTTGTTTCAGGTTCACATTTTACAATAGGGGCTGATTCTCCATAGCCCTTGGCAATGACCCTATTGCTGGCAATACCATTTTTAACCAAGAAATCTTTGGCCGCATCGGCTCGTTTTTGCGAAAGATTTCGGTTGTACTCACTATTTCCTCTAATATCGGTATGGGTGGCGATTTCTATTACCATACCAGGGTTGTCTTTCATGGTTTTAATTACGCTTTGTAAACGTTCGCGAGATTCCCTTCGAAGATAACACAGGCTATAATCAAAATGAATTTCTTCAGTTTTGATAATGATACGCCCGTTTTCTTTTACGATACTTTCTTCAATTTTTTGTAAATGTTTTTTCGTGGCTTTTTCAAGAGCGATTCTTTCTTTTTCAATAATAATTTTTTCTTTTCGGGTCTGAACTTCTTTGGCCTCTTTTTCTTTTTTAAGTTTTCT
>JASFYU010000095.1:0-19320 GCA_045046905.1 Flavobacteriaceae bacterium
ATTACATATTATCATCGAATATCGATATAGAGGATTTTGAACAGATTTTGCAAAACTCTGAAAAAGCCGATTCGGAAACTATTTATCCAATTGGTTTTGTAAATGCAGCTGCATGGCTGCTTTCAAGAGAGTGTGTAGAAATAGTAGGAGGTTTTGATCCATTGTTCGATCATTATGGTGAGGATAATAATTATCTGGACCGAATACGTTATCACGGTTTTGAAGTCGGCATCGTGCCAAATTCCATAATATACCATGACCGAGGACAAAGGGGTGGCAATAGCAGTAGAAACCCTTTCGCTCGTAAAATGGAGGTTTTTAGAAGGTCTATGTTGATTGATGCCCTAAACCCCAACAATGCGAACAAGGTTGATCAGATAAAGAGGCGGCTACTTATTCGAAAATGGCAATCTTTTCTGAGGTTTGACAGGGTAAATAGTCGATTGCAAAATGATATTTATAAGGAATTCGTCTTCATGGTAGATATAATGCATGAGCACTATGAACTTTCTAAACGAAAAGGTATAACTTATTTAGAATGAAAAGCCCTCACTTAGGCTCCAATACCACAAAGGGTATAATCATCTCTTCTAAAGATACCCCGCCATGCTGATAGGTATTTCGGTAATAACTCACATAATGATTATAGTTATTGGGGTAGGCGAAGAAGAGATCGTTTTTGGCAAAAATAAAAGAGCTGCTCATATTAATACAGGGCAGATGTATCGATTTTGGATCTCTGGCGGCAAAAACATCCTTGTCATCATAGGTAAGGCTACGACCGGTTTTGTACCTTAGGTTTGCGCTCGTATCTTTATCGCCTACGACTTTTGAAGGCTGTTTTACATTGATGGTGCCATGATCGGTGGTAATGATTAATTTAAAGCCCAAGGCCTGTGCCTGTTGTATAATCTCTAAGAGGGGTGAATTCTTGAACCAACTTTGGGTCAAGGATCGGTAGGCCTTATCATGAGAGGCTAGCTCTTTGATGACATCCATCTCGGTTTTAGAATGCGAGAGCATATCCACAAAATTGTATACAATTACGGTAAGGTCGTTGTCTTTTTGAGATTTAAAATTCTGAGAAAGCTGCTTTCCTTGTTTTAGACTACTTATTTTATGGTATTCCCATTTCAGGTCAAGTCCTAGGCGTTTTAATTGTGCTTCTAAAAATTTGTTTTCGAATAAGTTTTTGCCGCCTTCATCGGTATCATTTTTCCACCATTGGCGATATTTTTTTTCCATATCCAAGGGGGTGAGTCCCGAAAAAATGGCGTTCCTAGCATATTGTGTAGCGGTAGGGAGTATACTGAAATACGATTTTTCTTTGATTTTCTTATAAAAAGAAGCTACCGTATCTTCAAAAGCATACCATTGGTCATATCTAAGGTTATCAATAACCAGCAGTAGGGTAGGTGTGTTCTTCAATTCTGGTTGTACCCACTCCTTGAAGAGTGTATGTGATAGCACTGGCCCCGTAGGGTCATTGAACCAGTCGGCATAGTGGCGGTCAACAAATTTTCCGAACTGGTTGTTGGCCTCCACCTTTTGTGATTCTAAAATCTCGAACATACCCTTATCCTCAATTTCCTCTAAGCGTAGCTCCCAATAAATTAGTTTTTTATAAAGGTCTACCCATTCCTCGATACTGTTCACCATCGAAAGGTCCATCGCAATCTTTCGAAACTCCTGCTGGTAATTGGCGCTGGTTTTTTCAGATACCAAACGAGAGTGGTCTAGATTTTTCTTTAATGACAATAGTATCTGATTCGGATTTACGGGTTTAATAAGATAGTCAGCGATTTTTGAACCTATGGCCTCTTCCATAATTGATTCCTCCTCACTTTTGGTAATCATGACTACAGGAATCGAAGAATCGATCATCTTGATCTCATTCAAAGTCTCCAAACCTGAAATACCGGGCATATTCTCATCTAAAAATACAATATCAACGCTGGTAGTCTTTAGCTCTTCTAAGGCCTCTTGTCCACTTTTACTGGTGATAACCTCATAGTTTTTGCCTTGTAAAAAGATGATGTGGGGTTTTAATAAGTCAATCTCATCATCGACCCATAGTATTTTTATTTTACGCATTGGTATATAAATTAGTGATGCCTATTTTGATGATTTGTCGTAATTAGTAGTGCAAGTGATCGCCGAACTAAGCCCGTAAAATGGCGGAGTTTGGTTCCATTTGCATAACTTTGACCTATAATTATACTAAATTAGTGATTTTGTCAACATCGAATAAGCTAAAAATTTTCAATGATCCAATTTACGGATTTATTAGAATTCCGAACACCCTTATTTTTAACTTAATTGCGGAGCCTTGCTTTCAACGTTTGCGCCGAATTTCTCAGATGGGATTATCTTATCTAGTATATCCTGGGGCTCATCATACCCGTTTTCATCACGCCTTGGGTTGTATGCATTTAATGCAGCAGGCGATACAAGTGCTTCGTCTTAAAGAGGTTGAGGTGAGTTCTGAAGAAGAAGAAGGTCTTTTGTGCGCTATTCTTTTGCATGATATTGGGCATGGCCCGTTTTCGCATGCCATGGAAAATAGTATAGTCTCAGGGCTGCAACATGAGCATATTTCGCTTCTTTTTATGGAGGAACTTAATCTTAGGTTTAACGGAAGTTTAACGCTTGCTCTTGAAATATTCAAGGGAGAGCATCCGAAAAAGTTCTTGAACCAGTTGGTTTCAAGTCAATTAGATATGGATCGATTAGACTATCTAAAGCGCGATAGTTTTTATACCGGTGTGGCTGAAGGTACGATCAATGCCGAGCGTTTGATAAGCATGTTGAACGTAGTTAATGGTGAACTTGTAGTAGAGGAAAAAGGTATTTATTCGGTTGAAAAATTCTTAATGGCTCGCCGGTTTATGTATTGGCAGGTGTATTTGCACAAAACCGGTATTGTTGCAGAACAGTTATTGATACGTATTTTAAAACGGGCGAAGTCGCTTTTAGAGAAAGGCGTGTCGATAGAATGCAGTGCAGTATTACTTTTTTTTATGCAAAATAAAATTACCAAAGATAATTTTGATAGTACAGTTCTGAAGAAATTCGCCCAATTAGATGATGTTGATATTCTTTCGGCCTTAAAACAATGGCAAGAACATGATGATTTTGTATTGTCTAAGATGTGTCAAATGCTTATTAATCGGAGGCTTCTGAATATTAAATTGAAGAATAGGCCCATAACTGACTTAAAATTGAGTAAACATTTTGATAGTTTTAAAGAAGAACATGGGCTTTCAGATGAAGAAACAGCCTATTTTGTATTTTTGGGCGAAATTGAAAACCAGGCCTATGATACAGAGAATCAGAATATTAATATTTTAAAAAAGAATGGAAGATTGCTTGATGTAGCGAAGGCTTCCGATCATTTAAATATAAAAGCACTTTCAAAAAAGGTGACAAAATATTATATCTGTTACCCTAAAGATTCTTTATAACTATTTTTCTTACTTTTGTATTCATGGTTTTTACAGCAGGTCAAATTGCGGGTATTTTAGAAGGAGAGGTAGAAGGTAACCCCGAGATATCCGTTCATAAGTTAGCTAAGATAGAGGAAGGTGAAAAGGGTTCCCTGACTTTTTTGGCGAATCCGAAGTACACTCCGCATATATATACTACTAAGGCCTCTGTTACCTTGGTCAATAAAGACTTTGTACCCGAACAAAAGGTAGTGACCACGCTTATAAAGGTCGATGATGCGTACGAATCTTTTTCAAAGCTATTGGAATATTACGATAAGGTTAAAAATACTAAAACCGGTATAGAACATCCCAATTTCATATCAGATAGTGCCACCTATGGCGAAGAGTTGTACATGGGTGCATTTGCTTATGTGGGTAATAATGTCACTATGGGCCATGGGGTTAAGATTTACCCTCATGTCTATATTGGCGATAATGTGACTCTGGGCGATAATGTTATTATATGTTCAGGAGCAAAAATTTACTCAGAAACCCTAATCGGAAATAACTGTGTGGTACAGAGCGGTGCTGTTGTTGGATCCGACGGCTTTGGTTTTGCACCGAATAAAAACGGTATTTTTAGTAAAATTCCGCAAACGGGCAATGTTATTCTAGAAGATGATGTTGATATAGGAGCAGGCACTACAATTGATCGTGCCACACTGGGCTCGACAATTCTTCGAAAAGGAGTAAAATTAGACAATCAAATACAGATTGCGCATAATGTTGAAATAGGAGAACATACCGTTATTGCCGCTCAATCAGGTGTTGCCGGTTCAGTAAAAATTGGTAAGCGCTGTATGATTGGGGGTCAAGTAGGTATCGTAGGGCATATCACCATTGGTAATGATGTTAGAATTCAGGCCCAATCAGGAATCGGAAGAAATGTTAAAGACAATGAAATACTTCAAGGCTCACCGGCACTGAATTATGGTGATTACAACAAATCATACGTACACTTTAAGAATTTACCCAAGATTGTAAATCAAATTAACGAACTGAATAAAAAGGTTGACCGTGACAATATCGAATCATAAACAAAGAACTATAGCAAAAGAGGCCGTTCTAAAAGGAGTAGGCCTACATACGGGTAAACAAGTGACCCTGAGATTTCTGCCTGCACCCGAGAATCACGGGTACGCCTTTAAGAGAGTAGACATAGAAGGGCAGCCCATTATTGAGGCCAGTGCCAATTATGTGGTCAATACCCAAAGGGGTACGAACCTTGAAAAGAATGGGGTCAAAATACAGACTTCTGAACATGTATTAGCGGCATTGGTAGGTCTTGAGATTGACAATGTTCTTATAGAATTGGATGCTTCTGAACCACCTATAATGGACGGTTCATCTAAATATTTCGTTGAAGCTCTGGATAGTGCTGGTATAAAAGAACAAACGGCCAACAGAGAAGAGTATGTCGTCAAAGAGGTTATTACCTATAAAGATGAGGCCACAGGCAGTGATATTACCATTATTCCGGCAGACTCTTACCAAGTAACTGCAATGGTCGATTTTGGCACCAAGGTTTTGGGTACGCAGAATGCGACCTTAGAAAAATTATCTGATTTCAAGACAGAGATAGCCGATGCCAGAACATTCAGCTTCTTACATGAATTGGAGGCTCTTCTCGATAACGGATTGATAAAGGGTGGTGATCTTAATAATGCCATTGTTTATGTCGATAAGGAGATTTCCGATAGTACAATGAGAAAACTGGAAAAAGCCTTCAATAGAAAAAAACTTTCGGTAAAACAGAATGGCATATTAGATAACTTGAACCTGCATCAACCTAATGAGGCTGCAAGACATAAATTATTGGACGTTCTTGGTGATTTAGCCTTGGCCGGTACACGAATTCGAGGTAAGGTCATCGCTAATAAACCTGGGCATTTTGTGAATACACAATTTGCTAAAAAATTAGCGGAAATAATAAAAAAAGAAAAAAGGAACAAAGTACCAAAATTCGATTTGAGTAAACCGCCATTGATGGACATACACCAGATTATGGATATGTTGCCCCATAGGCCTCCTTTCCTTTTTTTGGATAGGATTATAGAGCTATCTGACAATCATGTCGTCGGCATGAAGAATGTGACTATGAATGAGCCATTTTTTATAGGCCATTTTCCGGGGGCTCCTGTAATGCCAGGCGTACTCCAAGTCGAGGCCATGGCCCAAACGGGGGGTATTTTGGTGTTAAGCACGGTTCCAGATCCCGAGAATTACCTGACCATATTCATGAAAATTGATAAGGTTAAATTTAGACAAAATGTATTGCCAGGAGATACTTTGATTTTCAAATGTAGTTTAATCACTCCGATTAGAAGGGGTATTTGTCATATGCAAGCCTATGCTTATGCCAATGATAAACTGGTATGCGAAGCAGAACTGATGGCTCAAATTATAAAAAGAAAATAGTATGAACCAACCACTGGCTTATATACATCCAGGTGCTAAGATTTCTAAAAATGTTGTGGTAGAACCTTTTACCACGATTCATAATAATGTCAGGATAGGCGATGGTACTTGGATTGGATCCAATGTCACCATAATGGAAGGTGCGCGAATAGGAAAAAACTGTAATATTTTTCCTGGAGCCGTTATTTCTGCGCCTCCCCAAGACTTAAAATATGATGGTGAGGAGACCGTTGTGATAATTGGCGATAATACAACAATACGTGAATGTGCAACCATTCATAAAGGTACTTCGGACAGGAACAAAACGGTAATTGGTAAAAATTGTTTGATTATGGCATATTGCCATATAGCGCACGACTGTTTTGTGGGCGACAATTGCATATTTTCGAATAATTCTACCTTGGCTGGTCATGTAACCATTGGCGACAATGTGATTCTTGCGGGCTTGGTTGCCGTACATCAATTTGTGTCAATAGGCCAACATGCTTTTGTCACTGGTGGGTCTTTGGTAAGAAAAGATGTACCACCCTATGTAAAGGCGGCGCGAGAACCATTATCCTATGTGGGTATAAATTCGGTAGGACTGCGAAGACGGGGCTATGAGGCCGCCAAGATTCGTGAAGTTCAGAATATTTATCGAATCTTGTATCAAAAGAATTATAACAATACTCAGGCAGTTCAAATTATCGAGGCTGAAATGGAAGCGACCCCTGAAAGAGATGAGATTCTTCAATTTATCAGAGATTCACAGCGCGGAATAATGAAAGGATATTTTAGTACAAATTAGTATTTTACATCTATTTAAGACGTAAAATAGAATAGTTACTGGTTTAAAATAGTGGTTTTACGATCATTTTATTTTAATCCCAGAATTAATAACCAATATTTATTGATTAGAAAATGGCATCAACATCAGATATTAGAAAAGGACTGTGTATTCGATACAATCATGATATATACAAGATAATAGAGTTTTTGCATGTTAAACCTGGCAAAGGCCCTGCATTTGTTAGAACAAAATTAAAGAGTGTAACCTCAGGTAAGGTACTCGACAATACTTTTTCTTCTGGTCATAAAATTGAAGATGTACGTGTAGAGACAAGGTCTTACCAGTATTTATATGCCGAAGGTGAAACCTATCACTTCATGAACACCGATGACTATAACCAAATCACACTTGAGAAAAGCTCTTTGGATACTCCAGGGTTGATGAAAGAAGGGGTGGTTGTTACTATTTTGTTCAATACCGAGGATAGCATGCCTTTATCGGTCGATATGCCCGCAAGTGTAGTACTTGAGGTTGCCTATACCGAACCCGGCGTAAAAGGAAATACCGCTACCAACGCCACAAAACCTGCAAAAGTAGAGACAGGGGCCGAAGTAAACGTTCCATTATTTATCAATGAGGGCGATAAAATAAAAGTCGATACCGAAAAAGGAACGTATATGGAACGTGTAAAGGGATGATTTTAGTTTGTTATTCAACTGCTTCCCGTTACTTCATTGTGCAAATTTTAAAACGCTAAACCTAATTACAGAACATACGTATTGAGATTTCCAACTACATATACCTTAAAACAAATTGCCACTATACTAGGATCAAAATATGTGGGGCCTGATGATTTTCCAGTTTTGGGCATGAATGAAATTCATGTTATACAAGAGGGAGAGATTGTTTTTGTCGACCATCCTAAATATTATGACAAGGCCTTAAAATCAAAAGCAACGGTTGTATTGATTAATAAAGAGGTAGAGTGCCCTGAAGGAAAGGCATTACTGCTGTCTGAAGATCCATTTCGTGATTTTAATATACTGACTAATTTTTTCAAACCCTTTGAGAAATCTTCTCAATCAATAGCTACTTCAGCAAAAATAGGTCAAAACACTACTATTCAGCCTCATGTCTTTATAGGCAATAATGTTATAATCGGCTCTGATTGTCTAATACATTCAAATGTTTCGATCTATGACAATTGTATTATTGGCAATAATGTAATCATTCATGCTGGGTCAGTTCTGGGTTCTGATGCTTTCTACTATAAAAATAGACCTGAGGGCTTCGACAAGTTGATTTCTGGTGGTAGGGTTGTTTTAGAAGATAATGTTGAAATTGGTTCGCTTTGTTCTATAGACAAAGGTGTCGCAGGCGATACTACGATTAAAAAAGGAACTAAGTTAGACAATCAAGTCCAAGTTGGTCACGATACTGTAATTGGTGAGAAATGCTTGATTGCAGCACAAACAGGTATTGCGGGCTGTGTCATTATTGAAGATGAGGTAACCATTTGGGGTCAGGTAGGTACCAATAGCGGTATTACCATAGGAAAAAAAGCGGTAATTCTCGGACAGACCGGAGTGACCAAATCGGTAGAAGGGGGCAAGAGCTATTTTGGAACGCCCATACAGGAATCGAGGGAGAAACTAAAGCAATTGGTCCATATAAAAAAGATTCCTTCGATTCTAAAAAAATTAGAGATATAAATAAGCTATTGATTTTTTTAGAAATCATTTACAAACCTATATTTTTGTACAATTAATTTAAATAAACAGATTCAGCATGAGTGTTCTAGTAAATAAGAATTCTAAGGTTATAGTACAAGGTTTTACAGGAAGTGAAGGCACTTTTCATGCAGAACAAATGATTGAGTACGGTACTAATGTTGTGGGTGGCGTGACGCCTGGTAAGGGTGGACAAGAGCATTTAGGAAGACCTGTTTTTAACACCGTTGAAGATGCTGTCAAAGAAGTAGGTGCCGATACCACGATTATTTTTGTACCACCGGCTTTTGCCGCTGATGCGATTATGGAGGCTGCAAATGCGGGTATCAAAGTCATTATAACCATTACAGAAGGTATACCCGTAGCCGATATGGTGAAAGCTGCGGATTATATAAAAGATAAAGATTGCCGTTTGATTGGCCCTAATTGCCCAGGTGTTATCACGCCCGGAGAAGCTAAAGTGGGTATAATGCCCGGTTTTGTTTTCAAAAAAGGAAATGTAGGCATTGTATCAAAGTCGGGCACCTTGACCTATGAAGCTGCTGATCAGGTAGTGCGTCAAGGGCTTGGAATAACTACTGCGATTGGGATTGGAGGAGATCCAATAATAGGTACAACAACTAAAGAGGCGGTAGAACTTTTAATAAATGACCCTGAAACCAATTGTGTTGTAATGATAGGAGAGATAGGCGGTCAGTTAGAGACTGATGCGGCCAACTGGTACAGGAATAGCGGTAGTAAAAAACCGATTGTTGGTTTTATAGCAGGTGAAACGGCGCCAGTCGGAAGAACTATGGGGCATGCCGGTGCAATTGTAGGAGGTGAAGATGATACTGCTCAGGCCAAGAAAAGAATTATGCGAGAGTGTGGAATCCATGTCGTAGATTCTCCTGCAGAAATAGGAAAAAAAGTCAAAGAAGTAATGGGCTAATCGTATGTAGGAGACATGATTATGCCCGTGTATAACCTGAGTTTATTTCAGGATGCAAGGTTTTTATTCAGCCTTTATCTGAAACAAAACTTATATTTGAGGTAGAACATTGCAAAGGATATTTATATGAAGCTTTTACAAGGAAAAAATGTAATTATAACCGGTGCTAGTAGAGGCATTGGTATGGGTGTTGCCCAGGTATTTGCCGATCATGGAGCCAATGTGGCATTTACCTATAGTTCAAGTGAAGCACCGGCACTTAAATTAGAAAAAGAACTTATCGCCAAAGGTGTAAAGGCCAAGGCGTATAAGAGTAATGCAGCCAGTTTTTCTGAATCTCAGAAATTGATAGAGCAGGTTTTGGCAGATTTTGGTGGAATCGATATACTGATTAATAATGCAGGCATCACCAAAGATAAGTTGTTGATGCGTATGGCTGAGGAAGATTTTGACTCGGTAATCGAAATCAATCTTAAATCAGTCTTTAATATGACCAAGGCAGTACAACGTACCATGCTCAAGCAACGCAAGGGTTCTATTATTAATATGAGCAGTGTTGTTGGAGTAAAAGGAAATGCCGGTCAAGCCAATTATGCAGCATCAAAAGCAGGAATGATAGGGTTTACTAAATCGGTCGCATTAGAATTGGGTTCTAGGAACATTCGATGTAATGCCATTGCTCCAGGCTTTATAGAAACTGAAATGACAGGAAAGCTAGATGATAAAGTAGTGCAGACATGGCGTGATGCAATTCCGTTAAAAAGAGGAGGAACACCAGAAGATATAGCTAATGCCTGTCTGTTTTTCGCTTCAGACCTATCGGGCTACATAACAGGACAGGTACTCAATGTTGATGGCGGAATGCTTACCTAATGTAGCTATATAATGTGTAACGTATTTTAATATATCAATGTGAAACCATAGGAGCAAAGGCATATATTGAGCTCTTTTTAACTTTTTGAATCGAAGTAAAATTAAATATTCTGTGTTCTATGGTACGCCTTTTTAACTTTTATCGTTTGCTTACCGTTGAAAAAACTACTGCAAGGTGCAAAAGGGTGGTTTTTAGAAAATTAAAAAGGCTGAGCTAGCGCATTGATACTATTGTTAGATTAGCACATTATACCATTGATTCATGCAGACCAAAGCACTATTATTAATCCTACTATCTGCGATAGTTGCTTTGGCACTAGTACTATTTCAAAATTATTATAAAACAAAAAAGAGAGGAAATCTTGTAATTTTGCGCTCTTTTTTACGTTTCTTGGCCCTGTTCGCAATCTTTATATTGCTTGTGAATCCTGAATTCACAAAGCAGGTATATTCTTTGGAAAAACCCAATATAGTACTACTGGTCGATAATTCTTCCTCGGTCAAAAGTTCTAAGAATACCATTTTAAGAATACTAGACTCCTTCAAGAAAAGCACTGCGATTACCGAGCAGTTTACTCTTGATCAATACAGTTTTGGTACTTCATTGCATAATTATGACAGTCTTACGTTCGAGGCGAAAAACACCAATATAACAGCTGCCCTTGCTTCTTTGAATGAAGTCTATGGCAATACCAATACCGCAATTGTTCTAATCACCGATGGTAATCAGACATTGGGCGCCGATTATGGTTTTTATGGTAAGGATCAAAAATTTCCTATATATCCTATTGTCATAGGAGATACCACACGTTATGAAGATGTGCGAATTGATCAAGTAAATGCGAATCGCTATGCTTTTTTGAAAAATAAATTCCCTCTTGAAGTCTATGTATCCTATGAAGGCGAGGGTAGTGTAGAATCAAGAGTCAGTATATCAGTTGATGGAAAAAATAAACATCGAGAGACGGTTAAATTATCCAAGTCTGATAATATTGCGATTATCAAAGTCCTATTAGATGCCAGCTCTGTAGGGGTGAAATCTATTAAAGTAGCTGTGTCTCCACTGGAAAATGAGAAAAATAAAGCAAATAATAGCAAGAATGTCGTCATAGAAGTAATCGATGAGAAAACCAATATAGCAATCATATCCAATATCATGCATCCTGATATCGGAGCCTTGGTCAAGGCAATTGAAAGTAATGAACAACATTCGGTATTTATCAAAAAACCAAGCCTTGGTAGTAAGGGGCTTGAAAAAGTGGATATATTCATTTTTTATCAGCCTGACCCATCGTTTAGGACCCTATACGGTCTTATAGATAAAAGCAATACCAATTTGCTAACCATTACAGGAACACAAACAGACTGGGGTTTCCTGAATGCAATTCAAAGCCGATACCGCATTGAGGGTAACTATCCGGTTCAAGAGACCGTTGGCATAGTCGATCCCGCTTTTTCAAAGTTTGACATTTCTGAATTTTATTTCGCTGATTATCCGCCACTTGAAAGTGATGCAAGGGTTATTGAAGTACAAAGAGAAGTAGACGTTTTGTTGAATATGCAAATCAAGGGAATCAATATGAATAGTCCGTTGATTTTCACTGTAGAAGAGGATGAGTCCAAAGAGGTAATCATCTTTGGTGAGAACCTTTGGAAATGGCGTATGCAGAGCTATAGAGATAATCAAGATTTTAATAATTTTGATGGTTTTATCGGAAAATTGATTGTATATCTCTCCGATAACAAATCTAAAGACCGTTTAAATGTCGATTATGAGTCCATTTATGAAGAGCATAATCAGGCAAAGCTTAGGGCAACCTATTTTGATGAGGCCTTTGTCTTTGATTCCAATGCCGATATCTTGATAAAAGTAAAGGGCAAGACGAACAGCCTGGCCAAAGAGATTCCAATGCTCTTGAAAAGCAACTATTATGAGGCAGATATTGCCGACCTTCCTTCAGGAGATTATAGCTTTACGGTGACCGTGAAAAATAAGAACCATTCAAAATCAGGCGGCTTTTCGATTTTAGATTTTGATGTAGAAAAACAACTGCTATCTAGTAATTATAAAAAGTTAGGTCTATTGGCTTCTCATACGGCTGGGGAGGTGTTTTACCCATCAGCAATAGATTCTTTTATAAAAAAAATAACAAATGAAAATCGATTCATACCTATTCAAACTAGCGCTAAAAATGTCGTATCTTTGATAGATTTTCGAGTGCTTTTGGCGATAATTGTCGCTGCATTAGGGGCAGAATGGTTTATTAGAAAATACAACGGACTAATATAAAAACAAGAACATAATGGATAAATTACCAAAAATTGCACTGCCAGTTATATTTGTAATGATAGCACTGGTTATTTTAATATCAAAGTCAGCGGTTACCATTGGCTCAGGAGAGTCAGGAGTCCTCTATAAAACCTTCGGGGGCGGTGTTGTAACAGATAAGCCACCAATGGGTGAGGGGTTTCATATTGTCGCTCCTTGGAACAAGGTGTTTGTTTATGAGGTACGTCAACAAGAATTATTTGAAAAAATGAAAGTACTATCCTCAAACGGACTCGAAATTCAAATCGATGCCTCTGCTTGGTATCAACCAATTCGGAGTCAATTGGGGCTCTTACATCAAAATTTAGGTGAGAACTACTTAGATAGGGTTATTAAACCCGCTATACGTAGTGCGGCAAGAAGTGTTGTGGGTCGTTATACACCAGAACAATTGTACAGCAGTAAAAGAGATATTATTCAAGATGAAATATTTGCGGAAACTAAGAAAATATTAGACAAACAAAATGTACAATTAAATGATGTCCTCGTAAGAGATGTAACCTTGCCTGTCACTATTAAAGAGGCAATTGAGCGTAAATTAAAGCAAGAGCAAGAATCTTTGGAATATGAATTTAGATTAGTTACTGCTGCTAAAGAAGCGGAAAAGGTAATTATTGAAGCACAAGGTAAGGCTGATGCGAATAGAATATTGAGCGCATCATTGACTGACAAGATTCTGAAAGATAAAGGCATAGAAGCAACCTTGAAATTGGCCGAATCACCCAACACTAAAGTTATTGTAGTTGGTGGTGGTGATTCTGGACTTCCTATAATTCTAGGAAATAATTAGCACGTATAGATTTTTAACTATAAAGAGGCGAATTGATTTTTTTTTCGTTAAATTTCTTAGACTTAGAAATAAGTTTTAATTTTACGCTCATAATGAGAAACATAGATATACATCATCATTTTTGCACTTGCTCTCAAGCGAGGTGAAGATGTATTGTATAAATTAAAACATATATCGAACCCGTTTGAGCAATCAAACGGGTTTTTTGATTAGCGTAAAATAGATACGTTCATTTTCAACTCCGTTTAATGAACATAATATGAACTAAAAACAGTGGTCACCGCGTGGAGCCGAAGTGACCCAAAGGTAAGATGACAAAAATTAGAATAGCCATACAAAAGAGCGGTAGACTCAATGAAGATTCATTGCGAATATTGAAAGATTGTGGAATCTCGATTGACAATGGCAAAGATCAATTAAAAGCCTCTTCGAGAAATTTTCCTTTAGAAGTATTCTATCTACGCAATGGTGATATTCCTCAGTATTTACGAGATGGCGTTGTTGATATCGCTATTATCGGTGAAAATGTACTGATCGAAAAAGGAGAGGACATCATCGTGGCAGAAAAACTAGGGTTCTCAAAATGTAGGGTTTGTATAGCCGTACCAAAATCGACCCAATACAATTCTATAAAAGATTTAGAAGGTAAGCGCATAGCAACCTCATACCCTAACACTGTCACCAAGTATTTAGAGGCGAAAGGGGTTAAGGCAGAATTACATAGTATTAGCGGTTCTGTGGAGATAGCGCCCAGTATTGGCCTTGCAGATGCCATCTGTGATATTGTTTCAAGTGGGAGTACACTTTTTAAGAACAATCTGAAAGAGGTAGAAGTGATGTTGACAAGTGAAGCGGTTTTAGCCATATCACCGGGAATATCAGAGGAACGGAAACAAATTTTAAAGAAGATCCAGTTTCGAATTCAAGCGGTGTTAAAAGGAAGGCAGTCTAAATATGTATTACTGAACGCACCCAATGATAAACTGAATGATATTATTGCACTCTTGCCCGGAATGCGGAGTCCTACCATACTTCCGCTTGCGGAAGAAGGGTGGAGTTCGGTACATACGGTAATCACCAAAGACAGATTTTGGGAAGTCATCGATGAGTTAAAACAAGCAGGTGCCGAAGGTATTTTGGTCTGTCCGATAGAGAAAATGGTGCTTTAAAACCCCTCCCGACCTCCCCAAAGGAGAGGAGAAAAGTAAAAGTAGTAAACCCATTGGTGAGAATAAAATGCTCCCCTTTGGGTAATTAAAGGAGAAAATGAATAAAATATACAACCCTAATAGAAGTGAATGGAAGGTCTTATTACAAAGACCTACCCAATCGGTACGCGATATTGAAGGTGTTGTTGATACCATTTTCAAAGAAGTGGCCGAGGGCGGTGATAAAATCCTAAAAAAATATACACAGAAGTTCGATAGTGTTGAACTGTCTACTTTATTGGTGCCTGAAGAGGAAATACTAGGGGCGAATAATCTGGTTTCTCAAGAATTAAAAGTGGCTATTGAACAGGCCAAAAGCAATATTGAGGCTTTTCACCAGGCACAAAAAACCGATAAAATAGAGGTCGAAACGGTAAAGGGAGTACAATGTTGGCAAGAAAAACGACCAATTCAAAAGATTGGTCTATATATACCAGGAGGAACGGCACCTTTGTTTTCTACAATATTAATGTTGGCCCTACCGGCAACTATTGCGGGTTGTACAGAAATTGTTTTATGTACGCCACCCAATAAAAAGGGGCAGGTTCATCCTGCTATTCTGTATACGGCAAATTTATGTGGAATCACCAAAATATTCAAAGTTGGCGGCATTCAGGCGATTGCAGCCATGACCTTTGGTACCGAAAGCGTTCCGCAGGTGTATAAGATATTTGGTCCCGGAAACCAATATGTAACCGTAGCAAAACAGATTGCGACCAAGCATGGTGTGGCCATTGATATGCCGGCGGGCCCTAGTGAATTATTGGTAATGGCCGATGATAGTGCGAACGCTTCTTTTGTGGCGTCAGATTTATTGAGCCAGGCTGAGCACGGGGTCGATAGCCAGGTGATTTTGGTGAGCACCTCAAAAAATATGATCAATAAGGTCGAAGCTGAAATACAAAAGCAGATTACTGATCTGCCAAGAAAGAAAATAGCAAAAGAAGCTATTGCGAACAGTAAACTAATATATGTAGATAATGACCAGATGGCTATTGATCTTATCAATGAATACGGACCAGAGCATTTTATTGTATGTGCAGCGAATGAATCATTTTATGTAGATAATATACAAAATGCGGGTTCGGTGTTCATAGGTAACTATACGCCCGAGAGCGCAGGAGACTATGCCTCAGGAACCAACCATACCTTGCCTACAAATGGCTATGCCAAACAGTATAGTGGGGTGAATCTTGATAGCTTTCTTAAAAGTATGACCTTTCAAAGAATATCAAAAGAAGGCATTAAAAATATTGGTACTACAATCGAGCTAATGGCCGAGGCAGAAGGACTGCAGGCACATAAAAATGCCGTTAGCTTACGGTTGAAAAGCTTGGAGAAGAGGAGTTAGGAGTGAACAGTTGGCAGTGAACAATGAACAATTAACAGTAAGCAGTTAGCAGTGAACAATGAACAGTAAGCAGTGAACAGTGAACAATTAGCAGTTAGCAGTGAACAATGAATAATTAGCAGTGAACAGTGAATAGTGAACAACCAATGAGTTTCAACATACAAAGTCTGGTTAGAGAAAACGTAAAAAGGCTAAGCCCATATTCATCGGCTAGAGACGAGTACGTTTCAAAAGGTTCTGAAATGGTGTTCTTAGATGCCAATGAGAATCCTTTCGATAATGGTGTGAACAGGTATCCTGATCCACAGCAGCGTGGTCTAAAAAAGGCATTGGCTGAGCTAAAAGGGGTGAGCGTTGAAACTTTACTTTTAGGTAATGGCAGCGATGAAGTTTTGGATTTCTTTTTTAGAGCTTTTTGTGAGCCGAAAAAGGATAATGTCATCACCCTACCGCCGACCTATGGTATGTATAAGGTGTTGTCTGAGATCAATGATATAGAGAATCGAGAGGTACTGCTCACACAAAATTTTCAGCTTGATCTTAGCGAGATTCTAAAAGCTATAGATGTAAATACTAAAATCATTTTTATTTGCTCCCCGAACAACCCTACGGGCAACAGTTTTTCAGAAGAAAAAATCCTCGAATTGTTGAGTGCATTCAAGGGGTTGGTTCTTATTGACGAGGCTTATATCGATTTTTCAAAAAATAAAAGTTGGAGTTCTCGATTGTCAGAATTCCCCAATTTGGTGATTACACAAACCTTATCAAAAGCCTATGGTATGGCTGGTATTCGTTTAGGAATATGTATTGCTTCCGAGGCTGTAATAGCGGTATTGAACAAAATAAAACCACCCTACAATGTCAATGAACTTACCCAGCGTAAAGCATTGGAAGGTGTTTTAAACTATACTCTTGTAAAATCAGAAATACACGAAATATTAGCTAGCAAAAAACAATTGATTAAAGCGCTGGGGTCCATTGCATTTATCAGTACCATTTACCCTAGCGATGCCAATTTTATATTGGTCAAAGTAGATGATGCAAAAAAGCGATATGAACAACTCTTGAGTCAGGGCATTGTAGTTCGAAATAGAAGCACTCAGCCATTATGTGAGAACAGCCTGCGTTTTACCGTAGGTACAGTTGAGGAGAATACGAAGTTGATTGAAGGTCTTCAATTAATTTCGAAACCCTGAATTTGTTTAAGTATATAGTGCTTGGTCGGAAATGGACGAATTTTATAAAATGAGTTATTTTTGATAAGATTTGAATTTACTTTTTATGGGGTGATGCCTTAGCATCAGGCGATTAAAAATAAATGTAAAGATTGCAAAAAGAAGATTTTTTAATTTTGCGGTGTTTCCGACCAAGCACTATATAAGTGGGTGACAAAAGTAAATTAAGTAGTAAACTACCTCGGGGCAAGGCAGGCCCACGAGGCATTAAAAAGGAAACAAAATGGCTAAAGATGATACTATGAGTTCCTCCTTGATTGCAGGGAGGCGTAAGGTGCTTTTTATTGATCGTGACGGCACAATTATCAAAGAAACTGCTGACGAACAGGTTGATGCCTTTGAGAAAATGATATTCTATCCGAAGGCATTTACATTTCTCGGAAAAATCGCCAAGGAATTAGACTATGAATTGGTGATGATAACCAATCAAGATGGTCTGGGAACAGCTATTTTTCCTGAGGATACCTTTTGGCCGGTACATAAATTTATTCTTACCGCTTTTGAAAATGAAGGGGTCGTATTCGATGAAGTATTTTTAGACCGTACATTTCCGCATGAGAATGCCGACACCCGTAAGCCAGGAACGGGGTTATTGACCGCATATTTTTCAGAGGAATACGATTTGAAGAATTCATATGTAATAGGGGATCGACTAACCGATATGGAATTAGCCAAAAACCTTGGATCCAAGGGTATTTTTATAAATGACGATACTAATTTAGGAACTGGCGAAATAACCGTAAAACGCGAAGAGTTGGGTACTGTAATTGCCTTAGAAAGTAGTGACTGGGAAAAAATATACGAGTTTCTTAAGCTGAAAGATAGATGTTCTGAAATAAAAAGAAAAACCAATGAAACCGATATCGAAATCAAATTAAAGCTTGATGGTACCGGAAAAAGTGATATTGCAACCGGACTAGCTTTTTTTGACCATATGTTGGATCAGTTGGCTCGACACGGCCAAATAGATTTGACTATCAAAGTCAAGGGCGACCTCGAAGTCGATGAGCATCATACCATTGAAGATACTGCCATTGCTTTGGGCGAAATATTTCATAAAGCCCTTGGTAGTAAATTAGGTATTGAGCGTTATGGTTTTTGTTTGCCTATGGATGATTGCTTGGCGCAAGTAGCCATTGACTTTGGCGGTCGAAACTGGTTGGTTTGGGATGCTGATTTTAAAAGAGAAATGGTAGGTGATATGCCAACCGAAATGTTTATGCATTTTTTCAAATCGTTTACTGATGGCGCCAAGGCGAACCTGAATATAAAAGTAGAGGGCACTAATGAACACCATATGATAGAATCTATTTTCAAGGCATTTGCTAAATCGATTAAAATGGCCGTCAAACGCGATGTCGAAAAAATGGTTTTACCAAGTACAAAAGGGGTGTTGTAAATAGTACTGAGTGCAAAGTAATTAGTAAATAGTACTGAGTACAAAGTATTAAGTCAGCTTATAAATAATAATATTTAGAATACAGCATAATGAGTTTGAGTAAGAGTACCCCCTTAGGGGGCGGAGGGGGAATTGTAATTATAAATTACGGGGCCGGTAATATTCAAAGTATCAAATTCGCCATTCGAAGACTGGGGTATGAGGCGGTATTGAGTGATGATGTAGCGGAAATTGAAAAGGCCGATAAGGTCATTTTTCCAGGAGTAGGTGAGGCGAGTAGCGCTATGAAAAAATTGAAAGCCAGTGGCTTAGATACACTCATTCCGAATCTTAAACAGCCTGTATTAGGTATTTGTCTTGGTATGCAATTAATGTGCAACGGATCTGAAGAAGGAAATACTCAAGGCCTAGGGATCTTTAATACAGATGTCATTAAATTTTCAGATAAGGTGAAAGTACCGCAAATAGGGTGGAACCAAATTTCAAACCTAAAATCTGGTTTGTTTCAAGGTATCTCTGAAGGTGAGTACATTTATTTGGTACATAGTTTTTATGCGCCACTTTGTTCTGAAACCATAGCAGAATCTGAATACGAATTAAATTATAGTGCTGCCCTTAGAAAAGATAATTTTTACGGTACACAATTTCACCCAGAGAAAAGTAGTGATGTCGGTAGTGAAATTTTGAATAATTTCTTGAAATTGAGTACAAAGTATTGAGTACAAAGTATTGAGTACAAAGTATTGAGTACAAAGTATTGAGTACAAAGTATTGAGTACAAAGTATTGAGTACAAAGTA
>JASFYU010000096.1:0-18452 GCA_045046905.1 Flavobacteriaceae bacterium
GGACTAATTTCTTGAAAAAAAATATCATGAAAAAAAGTACCTTATCTTTTTTTAAATATATAGCTCTGGTTTTTATAAGCTTATGGTCCTTAAATACAGAGGCCCAAGAAGTAGAATGGCTTAGCTGGAAAGAGGCCGCTAAACTTGCCAGTACTGAGCAGAATCCTAAGAAAATTTTCATCGATATCTATACCGATTGGTGTGGGTGGTGCAAAAAAATGGACAAGGATACTTTTCAAAACTCCGAAGTCGCCACCTATATGTCTAAAAAATTTTATATGGTGAAATTAGACGGCGAGGGCAAAGAGCCTATCGAATATAAGGGAAAGACGTATACATTCATTCAATCAGGAAGAAAAGGATATCATGAGTTTGCCGCAACCCTGATGCAAGGCAGAATGAGCTATCCGACGGTAATATTTCTAGATGAAAAATTAGAAATTCTATCTCCAGTCCCTGGTTACCACAAGCCAAAACCGTTTTTAAACATCGCACGATATTTTGGTGAGAATATCTACAAAGAAAAAGACTGGAAAGCCTATGAGGCTGGTAGTAAGTAAGCCCGTAATTTATGTGCCATTACGCATTTTTTTATAGGTAGGGAATCCACATATTTGGAGGTCTGCAATTTTTGGTGTTTTCAAATTATCGACTATAGTTAGGAGATTCTTTGGTAATAGTCACATCATGGGGATGACTTTCATTGATACCACTAGCCGTAATCTTCACGAAGCGACCAGATTCTTGCAAGGCTGCAATATCTTTTGACCCACAATAGCCCATTCCGGCTTTAAGCCCCCCAACGAACTGATGAATACTCTCGTAGAGTTCCCCTTTATACGGAACACGACCTACGATGCCTTCAGGTACCAATTTTTTAATATCATCCTCAACATCTTGAAAATAACGATCTTTGCTGCCTTGCCTCATCGCCTCTACCGAGCCCATGCCTCTATAGGATTTAAATTTTCGGCCTTCATAGATGATGGTCTCGCCAGGTGATTCTTTGGTTCCTGCCAACAAAGAACCCAACATAACCGTATCTGCGCCTGCAGCAATGGCCTTGGGGATATCACCGGTATAGCGGATTCCGCCATCAGCAATTACGGGAACACCACTACCTCTGATGGCCTCGGCCACCTCTAATACTGCCGAGAATTGCGGAAAACCAACTCCAGCAACTATCCGTGTCGTACATATTGATCCAGGCCCTATACCAACTTTAACAGCATCGGCCCCGGCATTAACCAAAAACTTTGCGGCCTCGCCGGTAGCAATATTTCCTACGACGACCTCCAATTCTGGAAATTTATTTTTTACATTTTTAAGAGCAGCAACCACGCTTTGGGTATGACCGTGCGCTGTATCTATAACAACCGCATCGACACCTGCATTCACCAAGGCTTCAGCCCTATCGACCACATCAGGAGTCACACCAAGGGCTGCTGCAACACGCAGTCTTCCGTATTGATCTTTATTCGCATTCGGTTTTTGTGTAAGCTTAGTTATATCTCTAAATGTAATAAGACCTACCAATTTATAGTCCTTATCGACCACAGGTAATTTTTCGATTTTCTTTTCTTGAAGAATACCTTCCGCTTCTTCCAAGGAAGTACCCTCGCCAACCGTAACCAAATTCTTTGAAGTCATTACTTCAGCTATAGGCCTATCATTGTTCTTTTCAAAACGTAAATCTCGATTGGTTACAATACCAATCAACTTTCCGACACTATCTACAATAGGAATTCCTCCTATGCTGAACTCTCTCATATTATCCTTGGCATCTTTTACCAAAGCATTCGACGGCAGGGTGACCGGGTCTAATATCATACCACTTTCAGCCCGTTTTACCTTACGCACTTTCATGGCTTGCTGTTCTATGGTCATGTTTTTATGTAACACACCTATACCACCTTCCTGAGCCATAGCTATGGCCATTCTAGATTCGGTAACCGTATCCATAGCGGCCGAAATAATGGGCACGTTAATGATTATATTACGAGTAAACTTGGTTTGGATATTGACTTCACGGGGCAGTACTTCTGAATAGGCGGGTACCAAAAGTACGTCGTCGTAAGTAAGGCCTTCGCCGAGAATTTTATTGAGGTGGGCTTGCATAGCAATTAAGGATTTAATTGCGTGCAAATATAGTGCTTTTTATTGGTTAATCATTACCGTTTGTAGTTGGCCTTACGAAAAGTTGATACAAGACTAAAACAGAGGAAATTGTAAAAGTAGCGGTCATTAAAATACCTGAAAAAATCACCACGTATTTCATCCAAAGCATACCTGACCACAATAAATAGACGCCTCCAAAGGTAAGTAGCACAGATGCAAAAGGCTCTACAGTAAGAAACAGTTTTAATTTTTTGGGTAATTCCAACATCCAAACCAAGCAGCCCAACAAAAAGAAAACAAAAGACATTGAGAGGATATGGGTGTGGATTATAGTTAGCATTTCGCGTTCACTCTTACGAAATTTCATGATTTCGGCATCCTCATCTTCCTCATTGCCCAAATAATTTTCCTCTATTCCTGCCGGGGAGGCTGTACTTGTTTGTGAAATGAATAATAGACCTGTATAAAAGCCAAAGGATAAAATTAATATGAAAGCCCCGATAAAGATTTTGATTTCTTTCGAAAAAGACGATAACAGTGCGTTATAGTTCATTATAAAGCGTTATTATCCTGAAGTATTCCAATGGTCTGCAACAAATCATCAATCGACATTGTCATTGAACGCACAGAGATGGTAGCTCCAGAAATACCATCTATATTAGACTTGTTGCTCACCCTATCTCTTCCTGTCTTTCCTAAGAACTGCTTTAACCAGCGCCTACTGCCTATCTCGCCGCCATACTCCTCACGATAGGCCAACACTTTGGCGTGGACAATACTAAACCCTTTATCGAAAATAACTAAATAATCGAATTTTGCAGTCTTGCTCCGTGCCTGCCCCAGAAAGGCATAGCCAAGAGTAATCGAATCATTCTTCTTAATACTGAAGAAGTTATTATCGGTTATCTGTGTAGGAAGACTCGCATTTAAATTATTAGAAATCTTTATAGTTGCCATAGAGAAATCGGCCGTCTTATAAAATTTAGCGACCTCTTTCTTCATCCTCTTCTCAATATTTGACGGCAACCCAAACCCGGTAATAAAAAAGGATATGACTAACAAAACTCCGATTAATCGTCTTTCAAAATTCATATTGTAAATGTATCAAATTAGACTGAATCTCAATATAGAATAGAATGCGTTTTTTCATAAATACACGTACTGCCATTATAGATTATATTAAAAATAACTTGCTTAATTAACCAGATTTATTTGGTCAAATCACGGGTTCCTCATTGCGATACCAATCTAGAACCAGACCCCTATTCCAAAATTCAAACGATTCTTTACATCAGAACCATTTACTGCATTGCTCCTGAATTGATAATCACCTTTAATGGCCACTCCGGGCGCAATATGATAGGTAAGGCCCGTAGTTAAATCTGTTCGATTATAAGCTCCATTTCTCTGTAAAGTACCAGTTGTACTGGCATGGGTATCATATTTCTCATATCGTGCAAAGGCAAAGAGCCTTTGTTTTTTATTCGTTGGCAATAGATTATAGGCTCCTTCAATATACCACCCCTGAAGAGCACTTCCTAAATCTCGGCCGGTCAGGGCATTATATTTATCGGTATCAGAGAGCGAGGCATGAACAAATTGCCCTCTTGCCGTAAAACGACGGTATACATAACGCGCATCTAGACCCAACATCGAAATACCAATATTAGCACCTTCCATATCTTCTATTTCATCAGCCGCCTGTGTTTTTCCAAAATAACCGGCAAAACCAACCCGAAGTCCGAGAATTCCATAATAATCCAATTTTGCCGAAAAAGTGGGGCTATCTACAGTGGACTTTATTCCCTTTTGCCTACCTCCCCTTAACCCTTTGGATCCTTTTAAAACACCTGAAACACCGCCCTCACCATCTGCAACTGTAGATTTAAAACCGTTAAAAACATACGCCTGATACCCTAAGGATAAATCATTTAACTTGCCGCTGACACCAACACCTAACTCTCGCCAAGTGGTTGGCACAATTACATTATCTACAGTAGGGCGTTCAACACCATTAAAAGTCGTAGGCTCATGGTATTCATTAACCAAACCCATAGGCACTAACATCAGACCGCCCCTTAGGCTTACATTATTGGCCACATTATAATTCACGAAGGCTTGTTCAACAAAAATTTCCTCCACGTGTTCCACTTCTATTTCAGATACAAACTGTGTTCTGTCATCAAACCTATATCCTAAGAACACAACCAATCGATGCACATCTAATACCCCATTAGCCTCTTCTACTTGATTATAGACCATTTCACCATAGGCACCAATAGTCAAGCCAGAAGCAGAGGTTCCTGATAATATACGTTGACTCGTATTAACCTGAAATAATGGATTTGTCTTTGTACTATCAGTTACCGCCTGCGCCGACAAAAACAATGTAAAAAGGAATAGGAAAAGAAAAGATATTAATTTCATTTGATTGGTTATTTTTATTTAGATTAATTTTAAATAATTTTAATTCGAGCACAAAGTTAAAATCAAAAATGAATCTGACAAGCTTTATTTATAATAAATCTAAATTAATTTAAGGATTGACGTTCTACAGTAACAATTTTAAAGCGATGCTTGCGAGAAACAGGGTAGACAATGGCCGACTACTCTTAACTAAACTATCTTGGAGCAGGCCCGTCTGACGGCAAAGTGAGGCCCACTGCATTGGGAAACATGTTTTAAAACTTCGATACAAGCCCACCTGAGACGGGCGGGAATCAAGGCAGCTGCCTAACGGTATAAGCAGGTTAAACTCATTGCTGGGAATAAAATTCAAACCATACAATTCATACAGACCTAGCGTATAAAGCAGACGTATTAAAATTGGGAGAACAATTCCGTAGCTTTATTAAAAGCAGCTTCGAAAGCTAGCCCATTCACTTGTGAATCAACTTTTTCGGAAGTAAAATACGACAGCAATTTTTCTGTGGGCATATTACCCGTAAGCTCATCCTTTGCCATGGGGCAACCCCCAAAACCCTGTATGGCTCCATCGAATCTACGGCAGCCCGCCTTAAAGGCCGCATCTACTTTTTCATGCCATAGAGTCGGCCTTGTATGAAGATGTGCCCCAAATTCAATTTCAGGGTATTTGGGTATTAGGTCGGAGAACAAATAATCAATGTTTTCGAGGGTTGAGGTACCAACAGTATCTGAAAGAGACAAAATCTTCACCCCCATAGCTGCCAATTTTTCGGTCCACTCCCCTACTATTTCCACATTCCATGGGTCACCATAGGGGTTTCCGAACCCCATAGAAATATAAGTAACCACTTCTTTTCCACAAGTATTGGCAATACCGAGAATCTCTTTTAAAGTTTCTATAGATTGAGAAATGGTCTTGTGCGTATTTCGCATCTGAAAATTTTCAGAAATAGAAAATGGAAAGCCTAAATAATCAATTGCATCATAGTGGCTTGCATCGCTAGCCCCTCGAACATTGGCCACAATGCTCAATAATTTACTTTTTGTTTTTGAAAGGTCAAGTAAGGCGAGTACCTCTGCAGTATCGACCATTTGTGGAATGGCCTTGGGCGATACAAAACTTCCAAAATCAATGGTATCAAATCCACAACCCAATAAGGATTGAATGTATTTTACTTTTTCATTAGTGGGAATAAAAGTCTTAATGCCTTGCATGGCATCTCTCGGACATTCTATAATCTTAACCCTTTCAAACATATGATTGAAAATCTACCGTTTAAAATTAGTACTATTTATCAGATAATAGAATGTAAACACCAATACATATTAACACAAAAACCTGTGCCCATTTTAAAAATACACCAACATAGGTATTACTTTTCAAATAGTTCGATATAGCTCCCGAAAGCAAAACAATCGAGCAAAAGACACCAAAGGATAGTATCATAAAAAGCAATCCTAAAACATAGAATTGAACCATAGTACTCAGGGTATCACTGAACAGAAAACTTGGAAAAAAAGCCAAAAAGAATATGGTAACCTTAGGGTTCAGTACATTCATGACAAAGCCTTGTTTAAAAAGCCGGCTCAAAGTTTTTTTCGGAACACCACCCTTAAAAAGCAATATAGAAGAATCGCCCTTAAAAACCTGAAATGCCAAGTAAAAAAGATATAGGGCTCCTAACCATTTTATGGTCAAAAACATCGAATCATTTTCCTTTAGCAATGCCGACACCCCAATGGCCAACAAGGTCGTATGAACCAAGCAACCAGAGATAAGGCCGGCCGTAGTTGCCAAACCGTGTTTTAAACCGTTGGTAACACTTTGCGTCAACACATATATATTATCTGGGCCTGGAGTAATTGCCAAAGCGGTGGTCGCCAAACTAAAAGCATATAGGGTTTCGTAATTCAAACTATTCTTGAGTTAAGTATTGAAAATTACAAATTCTAGAGCAATACGCTTCATTTATCATATCTTAGCACAAAACACTCAACTATGAGAAGTATAACACTATCAGTTATTGCGATTTTATCGTTATTATGCCTAAGTTTCAATTCCTATGATTTGAAGGGGAGCAAAAATTCAAAAATAGAAATGTCCAAATCTAGTGATAGTGTATTACGTCATGTTGTTCTTTTTAAATTCAAAGAAGCAACATCGCCTGCAAAAGTTATGGAAATCGAAGCTGCTTTTACTGCGCTTCCCTCAAAAATACCCCAGATTGTATCCTATGAATGGGGGCTGAACAATAGTCCTGAAGGCTTGGAAAAAGGTTTTACACATTGCTTTTTCTTGACTTTCAAGAGTGAGGAAGACCGTGCAATCTACCTTCCACACCCCGACCACAAGGCTTTTGGGGGCTTACTGACTCCTTATTTAGAGGATGTTTTGGTAGTGGATTATTGGAGTAAAAGCTGATAAACAGCTTAGCCCATCGCCTAAGCCGATACTTCGCTCGTATTCAAAATTGCTGTATTGATTTTCTTGATCAGGCCTGGCCCCTCATAGATAAAGCCCGTATAAATCTGAACCAAGTCGGCACCGGCTGCTAATTTCTCAAGGGCGTCTTCAGGGGAATGTATTCCACCAACTCCGATTATAGGAAAAGCCTTGTTGCTTTTCTGGGCCAAAAACCGAATGACCTCAGTACTTCTTTTGGCCAATGGTTTTCCGCTCAATCCGCCCTTTTCTTCTGTATAGACCAAATCAGATTTTAAATCTCTGCGCTCTATCGTTGTATTGGTGGCAATAATTCCATCAATTTTTGTTATTCGTACAATATCAATAATATCTAACAACTGACTATCGGTAAGGTCAGGTGCTATTTTTAGTACAATCGGTTTTTCTTTACACGATTTCTTAATAGCGTATTTGGCATTCTCCCTTTTTAATTCTTTTAACAAAGCCGTCAGTGGTTCTTTGTCTTGAAGCGCCCTAAGGCCAGGAGTATTCGGGGAGCTCACATTTACCACAAAATAATCTACATGGTCAAAAAGAGCATCGAAACAGATCAAATAATCCTTTATAGCCTCATGGTTTAGCGTGGCCTTGTTCTTACCTATATTACCACCAATCAATACTTTGTGCTTTTTCTTCAAACGTTCTACGGCATCAAAAACACCTTTATTGTTAAAACCCATACGGTTAATGATGGCCTTATCAGACTTCAAGCGAAATAGTCTTTTTTTCGGATTTCCTACTTGTGGTTTGGGCGTAAGAGTGCCTATCTCAATAAAACCAAAACCAAAATCAGAAAGTTCATTGTAGAGCAGGGCATCTTTGTCAAAACCAGCGGCGAGACCAACAGGGTTTTTAAACTTTAATCCGAAAACTTCTCTTTCCAAGCTTTTGTCTTCTAGCAGGTAACACGCCTTAAAAAGCCTTGAAAAACCAATCTTAGAAAGTAATTTAATTAATGAAAATGTCAGATGATGAACTTTCTCTGGGTCAAGCAGAAAAAGAAAGGGACGAACTAAAATTTTATACATGGATTATAGCAGGATTATGACAAAAGTACGAACTAAAACCCAGTATATATTTCCTCAGATCTAATGTTATCAACACCTAAAGTTAACATTATTCAGGAGGGGTACGATTGTTCATTGAGGGCACAGGAATTATTCGAATAGGTTCTCGAAAGGCCTCATTACAGAGGTTCAAATAACGTTGATACTGTTTTTCATTGAACGTAGTGATCAGCTTTTTATCCGCAGCCTTTGAAACATTGACCATTTTTTGTTGCAAAACTTTATATTTATCAGCCAAAACGGCCAATTCAGCCGGGGTACTTTGAGGGTGTTCAGCTAAAAGCGTACGAATAGCATCTTCTATACTTTTTGTCTCGCTTACCAATTCAGCGCTCAAATTTTCCATAGCGGCAATTTGCTCTTCGTTCAATTGAAATATCTCACTGATAGTCTCTGTGTTTTTTTCGTTAATGTTCAGCCTGCAGTCTTGGGCATTCGCTGAAAAGAACAACTAAGATTCCTGAAATTTTTGAATACATAAGCATCGGATAAGAGCATATACTACTGTAGTAACCACATTTTCGAACAAAAATTATAGCCTTTTCAATATTTTACCTCATTATAAATCAAACATTAGGTGATTTATTCAGACGCAAGGCTAGCTAACGGCAAGCTAAAATCAACGATATCAACCCAAGGGCACGAAATATACCTCCGAAAAACATTTTTAGATTTCGAGGCAAGCCCCCCATAGACGAACAGGCCTCGAGGAATAAACATGCTCTCAAAACTATTTCAGGTTTTGTCAATAGTGTATTTTTGAACAAAAATTTACAGATGCAACATTTGATTGACCGCTTTCTGACTTATATTAAGATTGATACACAGAGCAATCCTAATTCAGATACCACACCGAGCACCAAAAAACAATGGAATTTGGCCAACAAACTGGTCAATGAATTGAAATTAATTGGTATGCACGATGTAGCTATTGATGACAATGCCTATATCATGGCAGCATTACCCAGTAACCTTGACAAAAAAATTCCGACCATTGGGTTCATCTCCCATTTTGATACGACTCCTGATTTTACGGGTACCAATGTAAATCCACAAATCATAGAAAATTACGATGGAAAGGATATTATATTGAATAGCGAAAGAAATATTGTTCTATCTCCTGATTATTTTGAAGACCTCTTACACTACAAAGGTCAAACCTTGATTACAACTGACGGCACTACACTTCTTGGTGCGGATGACAAGGCTGGTATCGCAGAAATTATAACCGCCATGGAATACCTGATTCAACATCCTCATATAAAACACGGCGAAATAAAAGTTGGGTTCACCCCCGATGAAGAAATTGGTCGGGGCGCCCATAAATTTAATATTAAAAAATTCGGGGCCGATTGGGCCTATACCATTGATGGAAGCCAAATAGGGGAATTGGAATATGAGAATTTCAATGCCGCAAGCGCCAAGGTAAGTATCGAAGGAAAAAGTGTACACCCGGGCTACGCCAAGGATAAAATGGTAAATGCCATTGGTATTGCCAATGAATTTATGGGAATGTTACCCCTTGATGAAACACCAGAACGCACCACCGACAGGGAGGGTTTTTTTCACATTCACCAGTTGGAGGGAGAGATCGAACTGGCCGAATTCGAACTTATTATCCGAGACCATGATAAAGCGAAGTTCGAAGAACGAAAACAATTTCTGAGAGATACGACCGCAAAACTGAATGGCATATATGGCGATTGTATCTCGATAGAACTCAAGGACCAGTATTACAATATGCGAGAAAAAATAGCGCCGGTTTTTCATATTGTAGAAATCGCCAAAGAGGCCATGGAACGCATTGACATAAAGCCTATACTAAAACCTATACGAGGCGGCACTGACGGCTCTCAATTAAGTTACATGGGGTTACCATGCCCTAATATTTTTGCTGGGGGTCATAACTTTCATGGTAAGTACGAATATATTCCTGTAGAAAGTATGCAAAAGGCAGTGGAGGTCATCGTAAAAATCTGTGAACTTACGGCCGAAAAATATTCGAAACCTACAGAATCCTAAAAAAATAAAAGTTTTATTCAAACGCCAAATGTATTCGAAAAGGGTGATAACGAATCAACAGCGACTGTCTAAAAAGTATACTCTAGCGTTTTTGCGAGCAAAAGACAGTAATCTGTTTGCTGATATTCAATGAGTTACAGACCACCTACCTAGAGAACGGGCAAGCTTCGGGCTTAGCAAAGATGACTAAAAGCATTTTTATTAGTAACTATCAGAACTAGGCAGGCCTCTAGGAATCTGCCTTCCGGCATAGGCTTGCCTGTGGTATGCAGTTTAAACTCTCAATGAGGTATTAAAGCATGGGCAGTTTCCAGCCATTGTGATAGGTAGCTTTTAAAAATTCATTGGCAGCTTCTTCCTTAAATTTTCCGGCATCAGCATCCCAATAAATACGATTCCCTGTTTTAAAAGCAACATTACCCATATGTGAAACCAAAGCGGCATCATATCCTACTTTTATCGGGGCGTTTAAGCTTGAGGCATCCCTACTTTTTACCGCTTCGATAAAATTAAGGGTATGCAAATCAAGACCACTACCCTCATTCTGTTGAATGGGCAAAGCTTCAATTTTAGGTTTCTTATCCGCATTGCCGTGATCTATCTCCGGAATCACTTCCCAGCCACTGCGATCAAGTACTAAAGTGCCATTATTGCCAATAAATGCAATGCCATGATTACGGCCATAATTGCCTCCATCGATTCCGGTGGCATGTTCCCAAAGAATAGAAAAACTGTCATATTCGAATACGGTCTGTAAGGTGTCAGGGGTTTCAGAAGCATCATTTGGGTAGGCAAATTTACCACCCAAGGCCATAACCGATTTTGGGGTTCCTGCCTTCATGCCATATAAGGCATAATCGATAAGATGCACCCCCCAATCAGTCATCAATCCGCCTGCATAGTCCCAGAACCATCTAAAATTAAAATGAAATCTATTTTGATTAAAAGGACGTTGTGGGGCAGGGCCCAACCACATATCATAATTCACGCCTTCAGGTGTTGGTTTATCAGCTAGTATAGGCACTGGTTTCATCCACCCTTGGTATGCCCAGGCCTTTGCCAAGCGTATCTCGCCCAACTTGCCCGAATGCACATAATTGATGGCATCGACAAAATGGGGCTGACTTCTTTGCCATTGTCCAATTTGTACTATGCGATCACTAGCCGTCACATAGTTCAACATAATATCAGCCTCTTGAATAGAATTGGCGATAGGTTTTTCGCAATAGACATCTTTCCCTGCCTTCAAGGCATCAGTCAGCATCAGGCAATGCCAATGGTCGGGAGTACCTATTATCACCACATCGATATCTTTGTTCTCTAACAACTTACGATAGTCTTTATACCACATCGGCTTCTTAATGCCAGCTTTTTCCAAATCGGCAGTTCGTGCTTTGAGTACACTTTCATCTACATCACATAAGGCAATAACATCAATTTCGCTCATTTTCAGCATTGAGCGAAGATCACTAAAACCCATACCCTTACAGCCAATCAAACCCACATTAATCCTATCATTTGGGCCTACTCTTTTTCGAATCGTAGCCAAAAGTTCCATCGGAAATATAAATGATGCCCCTGTTCCTGCAATGGCAAGAGAACTTTTCTTAATGAACTTCCTTCGGTCTTGATACATATGCCTTGATTTTATTTGATTTTCAAGATAGTGATTAATTATTTTTCAGTCTACCTTTCTTTGAGGAAACCATAAAAAACATAATCGATGTAGCTGCTGTTATTACCGCTCCGCCGATATATGCAACCTCACTTTCCAAAGCAAAGCCTTCTTCTGCAATCAAAATATAGGTACTGCAGACCATGGTCATAAAAATGGCTGGTATCAGTGTAATCAAATAACTATAGTTCTTATGCTCATGAATTAAATAGGCTGTTATCGTCCAAAGTACAATGGTGGCCAAAGTTTGGTTGCTCCATGCAAAATAGCGCCAGATAACGGCAAAATCAATTTGGGTAAGCGCAAAGGCTATAGCGAATAGAGGCAAACTGATATAAAGTCGGTTTTTCAATTTCTTTTGGTCATATTTAAATACATCCGCCAATATCAAGCGTGCCGACCTAAAGGCCGTATCCCCTGATGTTATCGGAGCCGCTACGATCCCCAATACTGCCAGTATACCACCGAATTTTCCGAGCATATTCATAGAAATTTCATTGGCCGCCCAAGCAGCATTATTACCGTTTTCGAACATTGCGACATTCAGGCCTTCAACATTATCGAAAAAGGTCATGGCAGCAGCTGCCCAGATCAGAGCCACAATTCCTTCAGTAATCATGGCTCCATAAAAAATTTTTCTGCCGCTAGTTTCATTCTTCATACAACGTGCCATTAAGGGTGATTGGGTAGCATGAAATCCTGAGATAGCACCACATGCTATTGTAATAAACAGTATCGGAAAAATAGGAGTGTCATCTGGGTTCGATTTCATATTCCTGAGGTTTTCGAACGTCAATTCCGGTATCTGATAATCGCCTATAAATAAGGCAAGCGCCAAACCGACAGCCATAAATACCATCGCGGCACCAAACAAGGGATACAATTTGCTGATCAGTTTATCAATTGGCAGTAAGGTCGATAAAATATAGTATACTAGTATTATTGCTATCCACACCCAGATGTTCCAGATATTCCCAGTCATACCATCGATTATTTTGGCCGGCCCCACCAAAAACACGGTGCCGACAAAGATTAGGAGTACGATTGTAAACAAACGCATGAATTGTTTCATCCGTGGCCCGAGATAGATCCCGACGACCTCGCTAATACTCAGACCGTCATGGCGGATCGAGAGCATCCCCGAAAAATAATCGTGAACGGCCCCTGCAAAAATGCTGCCCACTACGATCCATAGAAAGGCGGCTGGCCCGAACATAGCACCAGCTATGGCTCCGAAAATCGGACCTAGCCCCGCAATGTTCAAAAACTGGATCAGAAAAATACGCCAGACGGGCAAGGGCATAAAATCGACATCGTCACGCAGCCTTAGCGCCGGGGTCTCCCGGTTTTTGTCGACCCCGAATATCTTTTCAACGAATCTGCCATAGGTAAAATAGCCTATTATTAAAACGCCGATTGATAAAAGGAACGAAATCATAAGCTTTTGTTTTAATCTTTATTATGAGAATACTGTTCCAATACCTGTCCTTTTTCCTTTAGGACTGCACTAAGCATATCATACGAAACATCTTGAACGGCTATGTTGTTGTCGATGGCCAAAATAGCAGCTACCGTTGCCGATTGCCCCAAGATCATAAATACGGGTTCCATACGTATGGAACCGAAGGCGATATGGCTCGATGAAACACAGACCGGGACCAACAGGTTTTCGCATTCTTCTTTTTTGGGAGTCAATGCGCCATAGGCTATGGAATAGGGACCGTTCGTGCCTACCCCGATATCTCCTTCGTTCTGTACAAAACCATCCTCTTTTATATAGCGTTGTATATTATGTGAGTCCATACCATAGGACCCCATACCTACGGGATCAGGGGTGGGCCTTCTTTTCAGAAGTTCGTTTTCGGTCATCACATAGGCACCGATCATTCTGCGCGCCTCGCGTATATATAATTGATGTGGCCAGTTGTCATTATCGGTAAACTCATCTTTTGACAATCCCCATTTTTGCATCTTTGACCGAATGTCTTCGGGTACCCTTGGGTCGTTCGCCACGAACCACAACAACCCTTTTTGATATTGTTCATGCTCTTTGATAATCTCTTTTCTGCGTTCATACGATGCCTCGGGGTAGTCATAGTTCATTCCGATATTATCACTACTGAACGGACCGTGATTATTGGTATCGGTCTTGTGATTAGGAATGTTATCGAATTTATTGAACCATTCTTTCCATCCGGATTCAAAGACCCGGGCCAATAGTTCATATTGCATGGAATCATAGCCTTCCGGTTTGGGAAACGGAACCCTATTGGGCTCGTGGTCGGTCATACACATGCGGAAGCAATAGGCCTGCACCTTATCATCGCCACTATCTTTGGCACCGGGATCTTCTGTGGATACCCCTGGCAAGATACCACTGTCAGGGTCGCCGGCTACCATATAGGGCGAAATATCAGAATCGAACCAATGGTTATGGTGCAGCACGCCTGTTTGCACCCCGTTCCATTGCTCATCATAAAAAGCGGCAGCTTCCCTGCCTACATGATACCCTACCCCTGACGATGCCATAAGGTCCCCTTCATAAGTAGCATCCAAGAACATTTTTCCGCTATAGGTCTTTCCCGATAGCGTCGTAATCGATATGATTTTTCTGGCTTTCATTTCAACTCCGTTTTTACGGTCAAGCCATTCGCCCCGATCAACCCGGATCTTATTTTCTTCGATCAAGTCCTCGAAGACCTTTTCGGCAACATGGGGCTCAAAAATCCACATGGTCCTATTTTCACCATCGATTGCGGGTGTGCCCTGCCCTTTGTTCCCGTATGCCGCCTTGGCCTGCCACTGCCAAGCCTCTTTGGTATTATAATACTGCCAGATTCGATGGTAGAATTCACGGGAAAGGCCACCAATGACACTCTTATCCCCGGTATCGGTAAAGCCCAAACCTCCTGATGACAGCCCCCCCAAATGGGTGCCTGGCGATACCACAATGACCGATTTACCTGATTTTTTGGCTTCAACAGCAGCTATTATAGCAGCCGAGGTTCCTCCGTAAATGATAATATCGGCAGTATTCGGGTCTTCTACCTGATTGGTTTGTTGTTTGCAGCTACATAGACCGGCCGATGCAAACAATAGAATGACCAACAGATTTAAAAGTCTTATTGTATTCTTTTTCATGTGTTTGAAATTTTGTTATTGATGAAAAAACAAAACAACCACCTCGACCCAAGAGCACGAGGTATGCTTCCGAAAAAACATTTTTTATTTCGAGGCAGGCCTCGGGGAATCAAAGCTTCAATGAGGGATTAAAAAAATTCATTTTCGTTTCATATGTTTAAAATAATTTTATTTTTTCCACTATTTAATACGTTGGGCACCCCTCAACAGGGCTTTTTCTAACATTCTGTAAGGAACATCTTGAACAGCAGCCTTTGAATCGATGGCTAGCGCCGCGGCGGTCGCTGCTGATTGCCCCAATACCATAAAAACAGGTTCCATACGAATTGACCCAAAGGCAATATGAGTCGCACTCAAACAAACGGGAACGATTAAGTTCTCACATTCTTCTTTTTTAGGCACAATTGATTTATAACTTATCGGATAGGGCGCTTTAACATGACACTCTACATTACCCTCATTTTGCACAAACCCATTAGCATCGACATAGCGCTGTATATTATGACTATCCATGCCATATGCACCCATACCAACGGGGTCGTTAGGAATATATAGCCCTTCACAGTTGTACTGCGTCATCACGTAGTCGCTTACCATCCGTCTAGCTTCCCTGATATACAATTGTTGCTGCCATCCATCGGCTCTTTCGAATTCATCTTTTGTAGTACCCCAGCGCGAGGCTTCGTCACGAACTTCTTTTGGAATTCTGGGATGGTTGGCCAAGGTCCACATAAGGCCCATCTGGTATTTTCTATGATCTTCGATAATCCTTTCCCGTTCTTCATATGAAGCTTCTGGATACACATAGTTCTTACCTATATAATCCGTAGAAAATCCGAATTTGTTGTTCGTATCGGTTTTCCGGTTGGGCATGGGTGAATTGATCCATGGCATTAATGAATTTCCATAACTATACATATCTTTAATGGCTCCTTTTCGCGCCTCATAATTTCGGATCAACAGTTCAAAATCGATTTCGTTATACCCGTCAGGTTTATTAAAGGGAATACGATTTTCGGGCTGATCGGTCAGGCACATCCGAAAACAATACGCCTGTATTTTTTTATCTCCACTACCTTCAAGACCAGGTTTTTCGACTATGTTGGGCAACAAACCACTTTTGGAATCTCCTTTTTTGATATAGGGATCGACGCGAGAAACAAAGTTATGATTATATCCGTTTCTGGATACCGTACCCAGTAGTGATGTGTTTTTAATATTCGCCTGCACCCCGTTCAGTGTTTCCCCGTATTGGTCATTGCTTTCTCGCCCATAGGTATAAGATACACCTGCTGCTGCCATTAAATCACCTTCGTAAGTTGCATCAATGAACATTTCTCCTGAAAAAACTTTACCGCCTTCCATTTCAATAGATCGGATTTTTCCGTTTGTTTTCTTGACTCCGTTCTGTCTATTCAGACGTTCGTTATATACCAATGAAATATTCTCATGGGCTATCATGTCTTCATATACAGAGAGGGCTGCCGAAGGTTCAAAGGTCCACATAGAGTTTTCTTCTTCTTTGGTTCGGGTCTGTCCCCCATCCAAGTATTCCGAACTTTTTTGCCATTTCCAATTGTCAGAATCGTCATAATAGGTCTTGATATTTTCATAGAACTCTCGTGAAATTCCGCCGATGGCCTGTTTATTGCCGATATCCGTTTGGCCCAAACCTCCCGTGGTCAATCCTCCAATGCGATTAGTGGGTTCGATCAGGACTACAGATTTGCCCATTCTACTACTTTGGATTGCCGCCGCTATTCCCGCAGAGGTACCACCATAGATTATGATGTCATATTTTTTGGATTGACCGTACGAAAATTGAATCAGCAACATCAACACCAAAAAAGAAATTGTTTTTTTCATTTTTTTAAAGTATTATTCTTGAATTTAAGATATGTTATATCCATAAAAATAGTGTATTGAAAAGTACAGGCCTATTCATAGGCCTGTATTTTTATAGAAACTTCTTAATAACCGGGGTTTTGATCTTCTTGATTGACTGCAGGGTTGTTATTGATTTCATCTTCAGGTATTGGCCATAAAAGACGTTCATCAATAACATTCTTTCCTGCTGCGGTAAAGGCTTCCTTAACCTTTCCGGTGCGTTTTAAATCGAACCATCGCCTTCTTTCCAAAATAAACTCGTACGCCCTTTCCTAAATAACGGCATCCCTGAAATCAATTATACTCATCCCAGAAGGGTAATCTACAGGCGATACCGACGCGAAATCATACCCATAGGCCCTTCTTTTGATTATATTCAATCGTTCCAAAGCCAGTGAAGACGCATTGCCATCGGCCATACTCGAAGCCTCTGCATAAAAAAGAAAGGCCTCTGTAAAACGATAAATTGGTACGCTGTACAAACTAACACCATTGGAGTTCGAAATGAACTTTTTAAACAACACCGGTGTAGAGCTGGGAAGTGGCGCCCAATCATCATCGGCATTCAAGACTTGGGTATAAAGGTTAAAGTTCTTTCTAAGATCATTTTCATTCCAACTATCCCCGATAAAGGAGTTGGTGTCAGGAATCCATGCAGAATACCCAACTGACGAGTAGTGGTATGGGGTATTATTGCCTCGATGGATAAAGGTGGGAATACTCGACCCCTTGGTTTCGGAATGGTGTATCGACATAATATCCTCACTGCTGGTTTCGGTAGCGAAAATTTGATAAAAATCATCGGGCTGCTCAACCCTGACCAGGGCAAAAGGCCCATTTGTAATAACTTCATCGGCTTTTTCGGCCGCCCCTTGCCAATTTTCCATGGTCAGGTATACGTGGGCCAGAAGCATTTTGGCCGTCCATTTTGAATCCCTACCCGTCGCCGCGCCTACTTCGCCCAACCCACTTTCTGCGGTAAGACATTCTTGAACGATCAATTCATATACTTTACTTTCTGGTTCTCTTGCAGCTTCGATAGCTCCAAGATCGACACTTTCACTGATTTTTATGGGTACCGCTCCCCAACCTCTAACCAATTCAAAATATGACAAAGCACGTAGAAAATGGGCTTCGGCCAAAATTCGTTTTTGAACATCGGCATCGATATCCTCAATATTCGAGACATTTTCCAAAACAGCATTCGCCCGGTTGATCAGGGTATAGAAAGATGACCAATTGCTTGCACAACGGCCAATATTACGCTGATCCAATATTTGGTCCCAAATGGTCATGGGTGCTTGAGAACCCCTACCTGATAAATAATCACCATGCAATTCGGTCATCAAATAATTGTTAATGCCAAAAAAATCAGATTGCATACCTGCATAAACCCCAGCTATGGCCGCTTCGGCATCTGATTGATTGTTTTAGAAATTTGCTTTGGAAACAAAGTTTTTGGGTATTTCTTCCAAAGCCTTATCACAAGCGGAAAATAATACTATCAACCTGAGTTCGACGTAAGAAACTCTATTTTTTAACACAAAAAAAACAGAATATTTAGTATATTAAAGTGCTGATATTCAATATATTAAAATAAATTCTGCCTATGATTTCTACGAATAAAATTACTGAAATTTTCTGTTCTATC
>JASFYU010000097.1:0-6309 GCA_045046905.1 Flavobacteriaceae bacterium
TTCAGTTAGATTTTTAATAAAGAATCTTAAAACCAATGTATCCTGTCAGACCCTAGACCTATGGTTCCGTTTGTATCTTCTAAACGATCAGATATCAGTATTTTGGGAATGGAAAAAGACAGAAAATAATCTCTTCCCTTTAATAGAACGCCGACCCCTAAATTTGGATTGAAACCTCCGTCTATAGCGTTTAAAGAGGGATCTATCACCGTATTTAGCGTTTTTAGGTCATCTAGATTGGCATCGTATGAATTTACTGTCCCTTTTAGGCCGAGAAACAATTGCGTTCTCTCCGAAAGGTTCAGTTTATAAGAGAAATCTATGGCTATCGAGGTTTGATTATCTATAAATTTCTTATCATTGATGACAGACACGCCTAGTCCGACATTTCTTCCAAAGTCATGTCCGAAGAACACGCTTTGGGTTGTCGGAGCACCGACCACATTAGCCCATTGATTGCGAATGCCCAAACCAATCTCGGTTCCGTCGGCCCAGGCAAAGGCTGGGTTGATAAGGTTCATGCTATACCTGTAAAAGGTGTTGTTCGGGTTTTGTTGCGCCATGACTGTTCCTGTGAGGAAAAGCATTAGCATACCATGCCTCTATGCTCAGACCTAAATCTGTACCTTCTACGGTATCGTCTGGCGCTGTTTGAGCAAAAGACGAAATAGTCGATAAAAAGACAACTGACATTCGAATACCGTTTGTTAACTGCTTTTGTATCGTTTTTATGACACTCGATTTATTGGTAGCACATATCTTTTTTTATAGAATACTTTTGAACATACTGCTATTTTAGAGTTGTTGTGTTATAAATTCTAATACGTTAATACAGGTGTTGGCGAGACCATACAACTTAATGCAGGGCCTACGGTGTTTTTAAACACAATTGTTGCTTTGATTGAAATTGAACGTTTCGACCTGATCATTGAAGTCTGCTGGGTCAAAGACCTAGTAATATTCCTAAAATGATATGAGTTAAAATGAAATTTGGACTTGCTTTTAATTCGGGCTAAGTAATTGTTTTTGGTCATTGTTATTTATTGTAATAATTGGTCTATATCAAATGGTGATTATATTTGAGTACATAACTTTAACTAAATAGGCATTGAACTATTTTTATCAGAAGTACACTGACCTTATAATAACCTTGTGATTGAGCTTAGCATATATCTTATTACACGAATGATAAGGTGTTTCGCGAAATCACATACAACTACCTAGTAATAAGATGATTAGTGTTTGCGCTTGCAGCTTATTTCTTATTTTATTTCATGAAATACTATATTTTTTAAGAAATAAATGAGCTAATTACCATTTTTAAGATTTATATCTGCTTGAATTTTCTTTAGTTTCCGATTTCCTTTGGGGAAAAGAAAATCGATAGAATTGAATTTTGGGATCTATACAGTCAATTTCTTCGAGGCAAATACGCTTGCTTGCCTCGAACTAGTTTATTTTAGTTAATGATTGTCATGGCTAGCTTCTGTATTATGAAGTTTAGGTGTAATCGAAAACACTTTCTTGAGGCCGGGGACTGTCCTGCATCGCTTATAACCTGAGTTCGATCCAATATTTATGTACAGTTTAGGTGATTTTTTAGGCTGGTGTTGTTTACACTTTTGTTGGATCAGAACGGCCTTCTGGGCATTGGGGTGCTGTTCGAAGTAGTCACGACACCCCAACAGGCAATAGCCTCAAAGAGCTGGCTTTTCTGAATGCCGATGTGGACTTCGATTCCAAGGATTTGGAAAAGTGTGCATTCAAAATGAAATCAAAGACGATATCGCTTACGACAGCCACAGTCGCAATACAGGCAGAAACTAATATTTCAAATTCAGCGCGCTATAAAAAGCAGAAAAAGATTCAAGCCTGTATAGTTCAAGTAAATAGCACTTAAGAAATAAAAAAAATATTAAAAGAGGGTTAAACCGCTTTATAATGTGGGATGACCATAAATGGAATGCTCACATGAAACCCTATTTTTTTGATAATAGGCTCTATAAAGAGACGCTCAAAAAAGGTGTGTTTGTTCTGAATCATCACCAACATATTCATCCGTTTTTTTAATTGAAAGGTATTGATACCACTGATAACGTTTTGATTTGGAAGGTTATGGAACAAATGGGCAATGCTTCCTAGTATTACATTCAACTTTCTTTTATTGACCAACTGCTTTTTATTAAGGTCATAGCCCTCCGATACATGCATCACTTCGATACTCGAAATATGTTTTTTAGCGATATCCAATAACTGACATAACTGTTCTTCTTTATAATCGACCTCATAATCGGTAGGAAACAAAATCTCCTTCGGAGTTTCATACTCAAAATTTGAAGGAACCACAAGTATAGGGCACTTGGCTTTTTTGATTACGTGAACGGTATGCGTACCTAAAAATATCTCTTTGGCCCCTGTGGCTCCCTGAGTACCCATAATGACCAAATCGGCATTTTCGCTAGTAACAATTTCTCCGATTTCATCGACCAGAACATTAAAAGCCGAGTGGGATATAAACCTGTGTTTGGGGTTATTGAATTCTTTTTTGAGCAATGCCTGCAATTCCTTTAAGCGGGTCAGAGAACTCTCTTGGTAGTTATCACCCAAACCTACTTGCCCAGGACTATGTAAGACATATTCTGACTGATAAATAGAAGGGGTATAGGTATGTAAAAGGTAGAATACACACTTGGTTTCCTTAAAAAGGTTAAGTGCATATATTATGCTGTTATATGCATTTTCTGAAAAATCGGTGGGTAGGATGATACGTTTCATTTGCGTTTTAGTTTAGCGTTAACGGGGTAGATTCTGCATGAGCAAAAAAGGAATTTGGATGTTTAGCTCTATCTGATCTATCGTGGATTGGTATAGCATATCTTCTATATAAGAATGTCTTGAATTTACAAGAACCAGCATATCAATATTTCGATGTACAATATATTTTGTAATGGCAATTGTTTTATCCTTTTCTGGGGAGGTCTCGAATATTAATTCGAGTTTTTTTAAACACAAGCTTAAGAATTTTTGATTACCCAACTGCCGCATAGATAGCTTCTTTATAGGGTCTATATATAACATATGTATAGTAGATTGAAAAGAAGCTGTCAAGGCGCACAATAATTTCATTTCTCTCTGCTTATAAGGAATCATATAATCTGTAGGAAAAAGAACCTCTTTGAGTGGATGGTATTCATAGCTTTCAGGAATGACCAAAACCGGACAATTCACATATTTTAAGACCTGTAAGGTGTTGGTACCAAAAGTTATATTGCAATCATTGTTCTTTTTGCGAGTACCTATGACCACAATATCAATATTTTTTTGATTGACCCATTCGTTTATCTCGTCTACAAGGGCGCCAAAGACTGAAACGGTTTTGTAATGATATTTAGAATTTGGAGAATACAATTGTATTTTCTTCAGTAGTTGTTTTAAGTGTTTTTCAGAATTCAGAGATGTCACCTCTTTTAATTCCTCTAAAGGACTACTTTGCATCGATGTGTCTTGGGCATAGACCTCATCAGCATAGGCATGTAAGATAATAAGCTCGTTTTTCTCGTTTTTAAAAATTTGACAAGCATATTTCAGTGCATTGAAGGCATTCTCCGAAAAATCTGTTGGCACCAAAATCTTTCTCATGATTAATTTCTTTTAAACCTACTCAAAGATAATCGCAGAAGTATTCAAAAATCATGATATTGATCAGGTATAAAATCTAGTTATTTGCTTAGCTTTGTAGGATAAGCGTTGAAAATGAAGAACAGCTTTCAAAATATCATCAATTCAAAAACACCTGTATTGGTCGATTTCTTTGCCGAATGGTGCGGGCCATGTAAAGTCTTGGGTCCAATACTCAAACACGTAAAGGATGAACTTGGAGACAGTGTGAAAATTGTAAAGATAGATATTGACAAAAACCAAGCCCTTGCACAAAAACATCAAGTACGTGGTGTTCCGACAATGCTATTGTTTAAAGGTGGTAAAAATGTCTGGCGGCAATCAGGGGTACTGCAGAAGAATGATATTATCAACGTGATTCAATCACACAATTGATTTTATAAGGACCTAAGCATTTTTGTATTTTTTCATTATTGGGTTTGTGTGATGGCTACTGGCACTGATGTGCTGTTCTTTGTTTGTTGCCACCATACCCTCTAAGATTATTTCAGAACGTATTTAATCGAAGGGCGATAGCCCAGGTTTCCGATTCAGCTCTCCTTGAGAGAGCCTGCCTACCGCAGGCAGGCCTACCTGACGGCAAAGGCTGGGTCTGAATTGCCTTTTCGCAGTACAGGTGAGTTACAATACCAAATCTCGGTTTTTGGCCTTAAAGCCAAAATGAAACCGGCGAAATACGTCTATACCTGCCCGCCTTTGGAGGGGCTTGACTCAGGGGTAGTCGGTTTAAGACGTTTTTTTTCAACAATGGGCTAAATTGCAGTTAGTCTGATGTCTAACTGAGAGGCTCTGAGCTTATTAATGAACAGGAATTTTGTTGCGCTATAAACTATGGATTATATAGATTATTATAAAGTACTCGGCATTTCTAAGAATGCTACTGAAAAGGACATTAAAACGGCCTATCGAAAATTAGCACGAAAATATCACCCAGATGTAAATCCGAATGATACGGCGGCCGAACAGAAATTTAAGAAAGTCAATGAGGCGAATGAAGTTTTGAGTACGCCTGAAAAACGTAAAAAATACGACCGCTACGGCAAGGACTGGCAGCATGCAGAGGAATTTGAAAAAGCTCGTAAAGCACAGCGAGGTTCGCGAAGAAATACCAGTCAGGGGTATACTGGAGCTTATGCTGAACAGGATTTTTCTGATTTTTTTGAATCGATGTTCGGAGGTGCGACAAGTGGTGGGTTTTCAGCTAGTGGACAAATAAAATTCCGAGGGCAAGATATTAATGCAGAGCTGCATTTGCAACTACGAGATGTATTCGAAACCCATAAACAGACCCTTAGGGTTAACCAAAAAAATATACGTATAACCATTCCTGCGGGTATAGAGAATGGACAGACCATAAAGATAAGCGGTCATGGAGGGCCAGGAAGAAATGCTGGCCCAAACGGAGACTTGTACATCACTTTTTCTGTACAAAACAATACCGAATTCAAAAGAGATGGTAGTCATCTTTATAGGGCCATGGATATTGAGCTGTATACAGCGGTTTTAGGAGGTGAGATTACGGCAGAGACCTTTGATGGCAAGGTGGTATTAAAAGTTAAACCCGAAACCCAAAACGGTACTAGGGTAAAATTAAAGGGGAAAGGCTTTCCCGTGTATAAAAAAGAAGGCCAGTTTGGCGACCTTTTCATTACCTATGCAGTCAAGATGCCTATTAATCTTAACGTAAAGGAGAAAGCGCTTTTTAAGGAATTGGCTTCCATAAAAAAATAATATTGAGCTATGGATCTAAATGAATTTATATCAGTTACCGAATTTTGTAAAAGTCATGGTATACAGAGCACCTTTGTAATTGAACTAAAAGAGTATGGTCTAGTCGAACTCGTACAACGTAAGAATATCATGTACATTCCACTCTACGAATTGCCAAAAACCGAAAAAATACTCCGATTACATTCTGAACTTGATATTAACCTAGAAGGAATAGAAGTCATTACCCAGCTTTTGAACAGAATTCAACAAATGCAAGATGAAATGATTCGACTAAAAAACAAACTCGGACTGTATGAGTGAAGTAGCATGACAAAAATCATATTTATGGTGCGGGTTAGAATTTAACTTTATAGAATGAAATTGAAGTTGAATTAAAATAAGGAATCATGAACGATTTTAGAAAAAGGCCCAAAGATAATTTCATACAAGAAACCAATTGTCAAGAGCTGTACGTGTTAACGAACCATTGGAAATCAGATCTTTTGTTCTATAAAGACGACTTGATATTTTTACACCATTTAATAGACAAATATTTTATTTGGATTACAAAAAAAGACAACCTTACCAAGGTATAAAAAGTAGGAGGGCATATCTTGAAAGATGAAAAGACATGTGACCAATTATTAAAAAAAAATAGCAGAACATACTTCGCATTCAGCCAATTTAATAGATGACCCTTTTAAGTATGATTCGAATACGTTTCGAAATGAGCATCAAGATTTGGAAGATAAGATAACGGTATTCATAAAAAACGTTCGTGAAAACAGAAAACAATTGTTCTCGGTTACCGAACATATTCTAGACAGTGAACAATTGGTGCATTTATTGGAGAAGTAGATTTTGTCGATACAAGACTAGTAACCTGAGTTCGACCTAAGATTTAATCTACAGAATACAAAT
>JASFYU010000098.1:0-23668 GCA_045046905.1 Flavobacteriaceae bacterium
TGACGAAGCGCAATCGTCTCTAAAAGAGATTTTCGCTGAGGGCCATCAAGTATTTTGGTCAACTCAGATTTCAAGTTCTTTGTATTTAAATCAGTCTGGATCAATTCTTTGACCACTTCTCTTCCCATAATCAAATTTACCAAGGAGATATAATCTAAGGTAATGATCCGCTTTGCAATTTGGTAAGAAAGCCAATTGGCCTTGTAACAGACTACTTGAGGCACTTTATACAATGCGGTTTCTAAGGTGGCCGTGCCACTGGTAACTAGTGCGGCATGTGAAATGCTCAATAGATCATAGGTCTTATTACTGACGAAACTTACATTTGGGTCTGCTAAAAAAGGCGCATAAAAATCACCTTCTAAACTAGGAGCGCCGGCTATAACAAATTCATACTGTGGAAAATCACCTCTGATTGATAACATCAGGGTTAGCATTTTTTCTACCTCTTGTTTTCGGCTTCCGGGCAGCAGGGCAATAATTGGTTTTTCACCCTGCAAACCATTTTCTGCTCTGAAGGCGTGTTCTTCGATTATAGGGCGATCGGCAATGGCATCAATCAGCGGGTGGCCCACAAACTCTACCGGAAAATCATGTTTACCCTCATAGAATTCCTTTTCAAAGGGAAGAATAACGTACATGGCATCGATATCGCGTTTGATTTTGTTGATTCGGCCTTCTCTAGAGGCCCATATTTGAGGAGAAATATAATAGTTGGTCCTGTAAGCCTGTTCCTTGGCCCATTGGGCAATTCTGAGATTAAAGCCAGAATAATCGATAAAAACAATAACATCAGGGTCAAACTTTTGAATGTCTTCTTTACAGGAGGCTATGTTTTTAAAAATAGAAGTTATATTCTGCAGCACTTCAATAAAGCCCATAAAGGCCATTTCTTTATAGTGTTTCACCAAAGTTCCTCCGGCATTCTGCATCAAATCACCTCCCCAACATCGAATGTTGGCCGACATATCTTTGGTTTTAAGGGCCTTGATTATGTTCGAGCCATGTAGGTCTCCTGATGCTTCCCCAGCGATGATGTAGTACTTCATATAAAGAAATTCCAATTTTTTATAACCCCAATCCCTAAAAGACGTTTTGAATTTCGTATTTCCTTTTTTCTATTTCAAATTCCCTTTTTTAAAAAATCTTATAATAAAGAATGATGAGTGCAATCAATATGGTAGCTACCAAAACGCCCTTTGCGCGTTGATCTCTACGGAGTCTTAAAAATCCGAAAAATGCGATGAGATTCAAAATGGCCCCCAAAGCCAAAAGACTGCCAACATGACCTTGTTGTACCGCTGCAGTAAAGGTTTCGGCAATACCCAAATCCGAAAAAAGAATAATGTACAAAAGTGTGCCCAAAGTGTTCGCGATGAGACCGACTATAAATCCGATGATGAGTTCTTTTTTATGCATGTAAATTCCAATTATTCAAAGTCTGTATGACATGGTGTGCGGTAAGGTCGAATTGGGTGGGTACCACCGAGACATAGCCGTGTGATAATGCCCATTCGTCTGTGTCTTCACCTTTGTCGAGAAGTTCAAATTCGCCAGTGAGCCAATAATAAACCTTTCCCATGGGGTTTGTGCGCTTATCGAATTTCTCTTTCCAATTGGCGCGTGCCTGTCGGCAAATTTTTATACCTTTTAATTTCTTTTTTTCTAGTTTCGGAATATTCACATTCAGTACCACGCCTTGTGGAATACCATTGGATAATGCTTCTCGGACAATTTTTTTTATAGTTTCCTCAGTCTGTTCGAAATCGGCTTCCCAGGAATAATCACATAGCGAAAATCCAATGGCAGGAATACCTTCAATACCTGCTTCTATGGCGGCGCTCATGGTACCTGAATAAATAACGTTTATCGAGGAATTTGAACCGTGATTAATGCCGCTGACACAAATATCGGGTCGTCTTGGTAAAAGTACTTTTAGGGCGAGTTTCACACAGTCGGCAGGGGTGCCGCTACAGCTGTATTCTACGCTAGCACCATCTTCCATATTTATTTTCATTTTTTTGGAATACAAGGTGCTGTCCAAGGTAATGGCATGCCCCATACCTGATTGCGGACTATCGGGCGCCACGACGACCACATCTCCTATTTCACTCATGTAGCGTACTAATGCTCTTAAGCCCGGGGCGGTTATTCCGTCATCATTTGTTACCAAAATCAATGGTTTTCCCATGGATTATAATTTATGTCGTAAAAATACGTTTTAAAAAAGATATGTTACCCTGTATAGGCTTTAACAATAAATTAATGCCCGTGCTTACAATACTGGCATGGTTTTTTCAGTATATTAGTGAATTCATTTATTTATAAGTCGATTCAAACCGCTTCGGGGTCATTGAATCGCAAAAATCTAATAAAATAGTGTATGAAAAGGAATTTAGCCTACATTTTATCGGTTATGCTTATTGCTGTGGCCTCGTGCAGCTTTACCAATAAATCTTTCGAGAATGATGACAGGGATAAATTGTTGTTGGATATTATTACCTACGTTTTAGAGAGAGGCCATTATGAGCCTAAAATTATCAATGATGATTTCTCGGTACATGTTTTTGAAGATTTTATCGATGTCATTGACCCTACAAAACGTTATTTCTTAGAAGAGGATATTCTTGAATTTGAACAATACAAATTTCAGATTGATGATCAGATTAGGAATACCGAAATCACATTTTTTAATGTTGTACATGAAAGGTTGATGCAGCGTATGAAAGATGCCCAAGATATTTATAAAGAGGTATTGGCGAAACCATTTGATTTTAGTATTGCCGAGAACATAAATATAAAGTATGACGAAGAGCCTTTCGCCTTGTCTAGGGGCGATTTGAAAGAACGATGGAGAAAACAATTGAAGTATGCTACTTTGGGTACCTATGATTCGAAACTGACATTTACCAAAAGGAAGCCTAAAATTTCTAAAACCCTGAAGAACGGCGAAGTTGAGACAACAATCAATGATTCTGATGCATCAGAAGGTGAGGAAATGGATCCAATGACTCCTGAGGAAGCCGAAAAATCGGCTAGAGAGATTACCCAAAAAACATTGGATGAGTATTTTGATTTTCTCAATGATTGGGAACGTAAAGATTGGTTTGTGCAGTACATCAATACCATTGTAGATGAGTTTGATCCCCATACGTATTATTTTGCTCCAGATGATAAAGATAAGTTCGATATGAGTATGTCGGGTAAATTTGAAGGTATCGGTGCGCGTTTGCAAAAGAAACCTGAAGGGGCGAGAATCGAATCGATTATTTCAGGAGGTCCTGTATGGCGAGATGCCCGCTTAGAAGTAGGAGATTTGATCTTAAAAGTAGGTCAGGGTGGCAAAGACGCCATTGATATTGTTGGTATGCGTTTAAATGATGCCATTAAACTTATCAAAGGCGCCAAAGGTACAGTTGTTGATTTGACCGTGCGTAAGGTCGATGGCTCTCTTGTGATTATTTCGCTTACAAGAGATGTTGTTGAACTTGAAGAGTCTTATGCCAAGTCTGCCAATATTAGTAAGGGAAACCATAAATTCGGCTTGATAAACCTGCCTAAGTTTTATGTCGATTTTGAGGACTATAGTGAACGTAATGCTGCTAGTGATGTGGCGAAAGAGGTTGAGCGACTGAAAGAAGAAGGTGCGGAAGGCTTGATATTAGATTTGCGCGACAACGGTGGTGGATCCCTTAAGACCGTTGTAGAAATGGCGGGGCTGTTTATAAAAGATGGTCCTATTGTTCAGGTGCAATCGAACGGAAAACGCAAAGATGTCTACGATGATAAGGACGAACGTATTCAGTGGGGCGGCCCTTTGGTGATTTTAGTGAATGAGCTTTCAGCTTCTGCCTCTGAGATTTTGGCGGCGGCAATGCAAGATTACAAAAGAGCAGTGATCATTGGTAGCAAACAGACCTTTGGGAAAGGAACGGTACAGAACGTAATTCCTTTAGACAATATAGTACGTAGCAGTGAACATGGTGACTTAGGGGCCATAAAATTGACAACACAAAAATTTTATAGAATTAGTGGGGGGTCAACACAATTGAAAGGCGTGAGGAGTGATGTTATTGTGCCTGACAAATACAGTTATATCGATTTAGGAGAGCGATCTCAACAAAATCCTTTAGCCTGGGATGAGATAACCCCGGCCGACTATGAGCTTTGGGACGGATATATAGATTACGAGACGACTATAGCCAATAGTATGCGAAGAATGGCTACAAACCCCCAAATTAAATTAATCGAGGAAAATGCCCAGTGGATAAAATTGGGTCAAGAGGAGAGTGTGATTTCATTAAAATATGATGTTTATAAGGCCGAGGGCGTCAAGGACAAGGAAAAGGCTAACTATTTCAAGAAGCTTTCTATGTATGATTCCAAGCTTAATTTTAGCTCTTTGAAATACGAGTTAGAATTATTCACACAGGATTCTGTTTTACGCGAAAAAAGAGATCGATGGCACAAAGATTTGACAAAAGATGTGTATGTTGAAGAGGCTGTCAATGTTTTACAAGATTTACAGCTAAATAGTATCAAGAAAGCAAAGTTGGCTAGTGTGAAGGGCTGATACGAACCCTTGTTTAAAAACAAATGAAGCTGGCTAAAAAGTTTAATCTATCGTCTTTACGAGCCACGAAGTAAACGGTAGGTTAGAGGTAATCAAAGGGTAGCTGTTAAAAATAAAGCTACTTCCGAGGTAATTGTTCCATTAAAAATCGCTTGACATTCTCGCCCATAATTGCACGAATACCGGTCTTTGAAAACCCTTGATCCATTAATTCTTGTACTATAAAAGGTAGTCCGGTTACATCAATCGGTGTTGTGGCGGCCCCATCAAAATCTGACCCGAGTGCTATATGTCTTATACCGACCAAATCGCGGACGTATTTCATCGCTTCTACAATATCTTTTATTTCTCCGTTTATGGCACCTTTGAAAAAAGCGATACCTATAAGGCCGTCTAATGCGGCAATTCTTTTGATATGTACGTCAGATAGGTTGCGAGGACTGTCTTTGGTGCCACGAACACCAGTATGAGAAACAAGTACGGGTTTTGTGCTACGGTCTAGTATGTCATCAATCATTTTTGGAGATACATGCGATAGGTCTATGATTATGCCTAGTTGATTCATTTTGTCTATTACTGCCTTACCAAAATCGGTTAATCCCTCAGTTGATATGCCGTGCGCAGATCCGCCCAGTTCATTGTCAAAAAAATGAGTAGGAGCCATCATTCGTACCCCTTCATCATAGAGCCTTTGAACATTTTCTAATTTTCCCTCTAGACAGTGTGCGCCCTCAATGCCTAAAAACCCTCCAATGACCTTAGGATTGACCTTCTTTAAACCGATTAAACGTTCGAGATCCTTTTGAGACTTGACTAAAATAAATTCTCCGGCATATTTTTCAGGGTATTTATGCAATGCCCTTGCCTGAAATTCTGCTCGTTCATATAGGCTAAACCATTTTTTGGGTGATTTTCCTTGTACAATATTCAACAATGTTATTTTATCTAAGGCGTCTTCTCTATTATGCTTAAAATTTTGGCCCTTTGGAGATTTGGTGACAATGGTAAAGGCCTGTAAACTCATATTGGCCTCTTGCATTCTAGGAAAATCAAGATGGGAGTAATCGACTCGTTTGGTCAAATCACGATCCCACAATAAGGCATCACAATGCAAATCGGCAATAAAATCTAATGAATCATATTGTGTTCGCGCCGCTTTGCTGATGTGTCTAGGGGTGTCGAATTCTACTAGGTTCATCCCTTTTTCTATCATAGGAGGCACAATTAAAGTTACCAAGCCATATAGGATTAGAATGATCACAAAAAAGTAAATATGTCTTTTTTTCATTTACGCTGTCTTTAGAACGTAAATATATAAGAAAAGCTGAGAATTATAAGAGGGTAAATGTAGAGAAGAAGGGAGGCAAGCTCTCAAATTAACTCATTTAGCTAGCCCGTATTGATTGGTGTACCATTATGCCTTATACCTCGTATTTTGTAGAACATGAGGTGCAAATATAAGTGTCTTCCTTAAGGCTGATGCCATCAATGTGTTTTGTCACGAACTCTTTGATAAAACTAGTATAGGTGTCTGATCCAGGAGTAATGTTTTCGGTTTTCATTTGCTTGTAGAAATGGCCTTCCCATTCTTGTTTGCCCCAGCAATTTGGGCATACGCCTTCTGGTGCTAGCTCGGTTTCTTCATTTTTTGTTTTTTTTTTCAAAGAAAATTTTAATAGTATCTACTAGCTTAATCATATGGTATTGTTTTTAGGTGTTGTTTTTTCTTAATTTATCAGCGTGCATTTTACGTAGTTTTACCAATTTTGGAGTGATTACGGCACTGCAATAGCCTTGAGAGCTATTGTTTCGATAATAATCTTGATGATAGTCCTCGGCCTCATAAAAAACCTCCAAAGGACTTAGCTCGGTAATAATTGAATCGTCATAAAACGGATCCATCTCTTTTATGACTGATTCTGCAATTTCTTTTTGGCTGCGGTCTTGATAATAAATGACTGAGCGATATTGGGTACCCATATCACCCCCTTGTCGATTTAGCGTTGTTGGGTCATGACTCGTCATAAAAATCATAAGAAGATCCTTATAGGAAATTATCTCTGGATTAAAACTGAGCTGAACCACTTCGGCATGACCGGTTAATCCAGAACAAATTTCTCGGTAGGTAGGTTTTCCCGGGGCTTTTCCGCCTGTATAGCCTGAAACTACTTTTTCAATGCCTTTTATTTGAAGAAAAATGGCTTCAATACACCAAAAACATCCACCGCCTAGTGTGGCTATTTCCAATTTTTTAATCGTCATTTTTTATCTTTTTCGTTTCTATATTCATCGACTCTGAATTTATGCAATATCGCAATCCACTGGGTTCAGGGCCATCGGGGAACACATGTCCAAGATGTGCGTCACAAGTATTGCAAATGACCTCTACGCGTAGCATGCCAAATGCATTGTCTTTTATGTATTTAATAGCATTTTCGGTAATAGGTTGTGTAAAGCTCGGCCAACCCGTTCCTGATTCGAATTTTATGGTAGCATCGAAGAGCGGGGTGTTGCAGCAGACGCAATGGTATTTTCCTGTATCATAAATACTGCAAAGCTCAGCAGTATGTGGTGCTTCGGTGCCTCTTTTGCGGGTGATGCGAAACTGTTCAGGTGTCAAAATGGCCTGCCATTCGACCTCTGTTTTTTCTAATCTTCGGTCAGGCGTGGGATTTCCCTTCACGCTAAAATTAATTATATTCTTCCATCTAAGCATACTTGGTATTCCTTTCTATTTTTAAGAAAATTACGAATAAATTTCCGCTTTACAATTTAAAAAGTGATAAGAGAAAATAGAGTGCCATTAGTCGAAATAGCATGTCTCGACTTACAAACCTGAGTTCGAAAGTTATGCCATTCGCTATTCATCGGTACAGCACTGCTATGGTCTATAATAAAACCGAAGTGATATCTTATTTTGTAGTAATTTTGAGCCCTCATAAATTGTGTGGAGAATAATCAAGGTTTAGACTAAATTTAAAAAATGAAAGGGAGTAGAAGAAATAGAACTATATATACAGTACTATTGTTGATTTGTGTTATCGGCTTTTGGTTTTTTGAAAATTTCTATACTCCAGATACGTATTCAGCCCCTAAGGAAGAAGGTGAAAAAACAGATATTCCGGCCTATTTCATGCCGAGTTCCACTACCGGGGATCTTGTGGAACACAGCCATTTTAAACTGTCATACAGCGAGGCTTATGAACAGGCCGAATGGGTCGCATATATCTTAAAGCGTAGTCATTTGACTTACGATGATAGGGAGCGGCCTTATTTTATTGAAGACCCCAAGCTTAAGACTAAATCTGCTGATTGGCGAAATTATAAGGGATCTGGGTATGATAGGGGGCATCTTTGCCCTGCTGGAGATAGAAGATTTTCGAAGTGGGCATACGATGAAACCTTTTATACCAGTAATATAAGTCCGCAGGACAAGGATTTTAATGCAGGGGTATGGCAACGCTTAGAACGCCAAGTGCGTCAATGGGCAAAAAAGCATAAAACCCTATTTGTAGTTACTGCAGGGGTATTGGAGAGGGGATTAGAAGGCATTGGAGAGGAAGACGTTGCTGTGCCAAGATATTTTTATAAGATTGTTGCTAGGGGATATAAAAACAAGTTGCATGTAATCGCTTTTTTAATGCCGAGTCATGAAAGCACAAGACCCTTGCGACAATTTGCTGTATCTGTTGATCGAATCGAGAAAATGACAGGCATCGATTTCTTTCATGAACTCCCCGATGAGGTAGAAGAGGAAATTGAAAAAGATATCGATATCGATGCTTGGGAATTCTGAAAAATAGGGGTCCTTCGGATTTGATTATTTTTTTCCACTTCTCGCCAAATTTCATCAAATTAACCCCTTAGTCTTTCTAAAATTCAGCTTCGAATTGAATAAAAAGGCATCTAAACTGTAAACAAATCTTAGGTCGAACTCAGGTTTTTAAAAACCTTCTTTTAATCGGTTGGAATCTAATTTTAAGAATATGAACAGCAATACTGTGAAAAAGAGCAGTCCGGATCCGCCATAACTCATAAAGGGCAGTGGTATTCCAATGGTTGGTAGTATGCCGATGACCATGCCAATGTTAATAAAATAATGGATCATGAGAATTGAAATCACACCATAGCCGTACATACGAGGAAAAGCGGTCTTTTGACGTTCTGCTAAAGAGACCAATCGCAGCAGTAGTAGTGTATACAAGAGTATAACAGTGGCCGTACCTATAAAGCCCCATTCTTCACCAATGGTGGTGAAAATATAATCTGAGTGTTGTTCGGGTACAAAATCACCTTTGGTACGGGTGCCTTCTAAAAAACCTTTTCCGAATAAACCGCCAGACTCAATCGCCTTTTCAGATTGATGGGTATTGTACCCAATGGTTCTACGGATCTGTTCTAATTTTGTTGGGTCTTTTTCCAATCGCAACCACAGGCTAAACCTATCTCTATGTCTTTGTTCAAAGATATTATTGAAAACAAAATTAACAGAATAGGAGAACAATACGGTGATTGCAACCAATACTACCATTGGAAAAATTGGAACGCTAAAGGTTTTCTTCTTCAAAAGAAAGAAGAGTGTTAAAAGAAGTATCAGGCCTATGGTTACCCATACTGTGCCGAACATTAGTGTGCTAATGAAGGCTAATATGGCCAATAGTACAATGCCCAAATAATATAAGGGCAGCCCTTCTCTAAAGATTACGAAAACCAGAGCAAAAAATACCAAGGCACTTCCGGGGTCTGGTTGAGGAATAATTAATATTGCTGGAATCAATACAATCAAAAAGGCGTATAATTGGTCTTTTTTACGTTTGATATCAGTCTCTATACTACTTAAATACTTGGCAAGGGCCAGTGCTGTGGCAACCTTGGCAAGTTCTGATGGTTGTAGGTTAAAAAACCCAAGATCATACCATGAAGTGGCGCCTGCAACCGTTTTACCAAAGATAAAAAGGCCCAAGAGTGAGAGCATTGCGAAGATGTAGAAAAGATTGGCCAAACGTTCGTAGAGGTTGCCTTCCAAGGCAAGAATAATAATGATAACCGCTATACTGGCTCCAATAAAAAACAATTGTTTTCCATGTAGCGTACTAAAATCGAAAATTGATGTGCCCGCCACTTTGAAGGTGCTCGAGTAAATACTTACCCAGCCAATTAGTACCAATGCCACATATAGAAAAATGGAAAGCCAATCAATTCGTTTTAGAATACTTTTACCAGGCATATTCGTTGATCTTGAACTCTTTTCCACTATAAGGCTTGGCATATTCGTGCTCTAGCGTCTTTTCGAGCATTCTTTTCTCTAGGTCTTTTCGGGTAATCTCACCCTTGAGGTATTTTTCAATCATCAGCGAGGCAATATGCCCTGCATAGCGACTACCGTAGTATCCGTTTTCGATATAAACCGCTATGGCTATCTTGGGGTTGTCGACAGGGGCGAATGCAATAAAGACCGAATTGTCGGTCAATTGTGTCCTCACGCTATCGATAACCGTATAGTTTTCAACGGTACCGGTTTTACCCGCGATATCGATATCGGGTATCTGTACCCAGCGGCCCGTTCCTTTTTTATAAACATCGGCCATACCTTGTACTACGAGTTCAAAATGTTTCTTGTCGATTGTAGTGTGTTTGGCTTCTACAAAATCTGGGATGCTAATCTCCTTGCCGTCGATTTTTTTCAAGATATGGGGCGTGAAAAAATGGCCCCTATTGGCAATGGAAGCGGTCATATTTGCCAATTGAAGCGGTGTTACAGCAATCTCACCCTGGCCAATGGCATTGGAAATAATAGTCGAAGATGACCAGCGATTATCGCCATACCATTTGTCATAAAAGGCTTTGTTGGGTATTCTTCCGCGTCTACCGGTATGCAGGTCCGAGCCTAAAAAGTTGCCCAGTCCGAAACTTCTCACATGTTTTTCCCAAACGTCCATACCTTCATCGGTAGTCTCGAACTTGTCATATATTTTTCTAAAGACCCCTGCAAAATAGGCGTTGCACGACATGTAAATACCATTGTTCAGCTTGCGTATTCCACCTCCGCAATGACAGCCTCTTTTTGTTCTGCCCACATAAAAACCATTGTAGCATCGAATCGTGGTCTCCGGAGTGATAGCACCTTCTTGTAGGGCTACCAATGCATTTATGATCTTAAAAGGTGAGCCTGGTTCTTTCTCAAAGGAGATTGATCTATCAAATAAGGGTTTTGAAATGGTATCGTAATGTAATTTACTGTAGTTCTTGGATCTTTTTCTGCCTACTAAAAGAGAAGGGTCGTAGGTAGGTCCTGAAATCATCGACAATATCTCGCCAGTAGCGGGTTCAATGGCGACGATGCCCCCATGTTTGCCATGCATTAGGCGTTCCCCGTATTCTTGAAGGGTTTTGTCTAAGGTGATATTTATCTCTAGTCCTTGTTCAGGTAATACGTCTAATGCACCATTTTTATAGGATCCAATATCTCTGTTGAAACGATCTTTTTGAATATATTGTACTCCCTTTCTCCCCCTTAAAATTTCCTCGTATTGGTATTCTATTCCTATACGCCCCGTAAGTTCTCCTTGAACATAATTGGGGTTCTTGGCAAGGTCACGTTCGTTTACCTCACTAATATAGCCCAAGACATTGGCGGCACTTTTGGTGTCATAATACCGTAAGGAGCGTTTTTGAATGTAAAAGCCCTTATAATGGCGCATTTTCTCCTGTAGCCCTGCATAATCTTCCTTAGAGAGCTGAGGCACTAAAACTGAAGGAAGCCGCGGTGAATACACTCTTGCTTTCTTCAATTTTTTAATAAATTTTTCTTTTTCTATACCTAGAAGGCTACAAAATTCAAGGGTGTCTAAAGGTTTTACTTCTCTGGGGATGACCATAACGTCATAGGCAGGATCGTTGCCCACCAACAGTTTGCCGTTTCTATCATAAATATAACCGCGTTCAGGATAGTCGTAGATCGCTTTTATTGCAGGGTCTTCCAATACATGATCAGGAGAAAAACTGAATATCTGTAGATATGTTAATCTGCCGATAAAAGTTATCCCGATGATTACAATAATAGATGCTAAGAGAATTTTTCTCATTCTTTCCTGACACTAAAAAGTGAGCTAAACAATAGGCAAAGTACCAATGTCGCCAAACCTATGGAAATAACTTTTTTCAAAACGAACAGCATATTTTCAAAATTGAAAATTTCCAAGGTAAAGAAAACAAAATGGTGTACTACTATTAATAACGCTAAAAACGTAATTTGTTGCACCTTAGAGGAGTTACCCAATCTAAAACTTTGGAACTCATAATTCACCCCAAAAACAAATCGCATTATTGTTGGTCGAAGATAGGCAATCGTAATGATAGCTGCCGTGTGAATTGCCATGGTGTCTGATAAAAAATCAATTGATAGTCCTAGAAGAAAGCTAACTCCGATAAATATGAATCGGTTTTCCTTTATAGGATACCAGTATAGAAACATGATATAGACCATAGGATTGATATACCCAAAGAAATTGAGCCTATTAAATACTAAGACCTGTACTAGTACTAGCAGTACAAACCTAAGAGTATTTACAAAATAATTATTACTGATCATCGGTGCTGGTCTCTGATTGCAATTGTATGATTTCTTGACGGTCTGTATTGTGTAAGATGTACACATTTTTAATGTTGGTCATATCATTAAAAAGGGAAATATTGATAGTGTAAAAGCCTCTCGACCCCCCCAAGTCAAATTTCTTGATGGTGCCGATAGGAATGTTTTCGGGGAATATACTACTCATTCCGCCGGTAACAATGGTGTCGCCTATGGTCAAGGGTACCAATCTTGGAATATCAATCAATTGTACAGTATTGTAAGTTTTGGTATCCCATATCAAAGAACCAAAGTGATTCGTGTTTTTGATTTTTGCATTGATGTTCGAATTTTCATTTAAAATACTTTGAACTGCAGCAAAATTATTTGATATGTTCTCTACAATTCCTAATATACCCATGGCGGTAATTACACCCATATCGGGCTCTAAACTGTCATTTGCCCCTTTGTCTATGGTTATATAGTTTCTAGGATTCGCATAGCTGTTTTTTATTACCTGAGCTGTTGCGATGGTATATTTGATTTTTGTGGAATCAATTTTTATAGAATCAATCGCTTGGTGATTGAGCAATAGATGATGTAACTTTTGATTTTCTGCTATTAGTTTTTTGTTCTCTGTCTCTAGATTAAAATAAGAAAAAATATTGTCAGAGGTCTTGTAAATAGTGCCTGAAATCCAATGAGATGAATTGAAGAACCGCGATTGGTGATATGAATGTGATTGAATAGTGAGTATGAGCGAAAAGGACAACAAAAAGATATAAAAAAGAAAATTTTTATAACGTATGAAAAAGTTGATAATCTGATGCATTCACTTTTTGTTTTCGTAAAGCTCCTGAAAGTTTTTTAAAAAGAGATGAAAATACTAGATTCTTTGAAATCGCCTATTTTTTCAAAGATTTACCGTATCAAAATATTCTTGTAACGTTCCAAATTTTTCAGGGCAATTCCGGTACCGCGTACAACTGCTCTTAGTGGGTCTTCCGCAATATAAACGGGCAAATCAGTTTTCAGCGACAACCTTCTGTCTAATCCTCGGAGCATAGAGCCTCCGCCTGCAAGATAAATACCAGTATTGTATATGTCGGCAGCCAATTCAGGCGGGGTCTGTGATAAGGTCTCCATAACGGCATCCTCTACCCTAAGAATCGATTTATCTAATGCCTTGGCAATTTCACGATATGTAATTTGTACTTGTTTTGGTTTTCCGGTCAATAAATCTCTTCCTTGAACTGATTTTTCATCGGGTGGATTCTGAAGGTCTTCGGTAGCGGATCCAATGTCTATTTTAATGTTTTCGGCCGTACTTTCACCCACATATAAATTGTGCTGCGTACGCATATAATAAATAATGTCATTGGTAAAAACGTCGCCGGCAATCTTTACTGATTTGTCGCAAACGATGCCACCCAATGCGATGACAGCAATTTCGGTAGTACCGCCCCCTATGTCTACAATCATGTTTCCTTTGGGTTGCATAATATCCAAGCCGATACCTATAGCGGCCGCCATGGGCTCATGAATCAAATACACTTCTTTTCCGTTCACCCTTTCTGCCGACTCCTTTACGGCGCGCATTTCTACTTCGGTTATTCCTGATGGAATGCAGATAACCATGCGCAAGGCCGGTGGAAACCATTTTTTCTTAAGTGCTGGAATGTTTTTGATGAACATCATTAACATTTTTTCCGAGGCATCAAAGTCTGCTATTACACCATCTTTTAATGGTCGAATGGTCTTAATGTTCTCGTGAGTTTTTCCTTGCATCATGCTGGCTTCTTTGCCAACTGCAATAATTTTTCCGGTTACCCGGTCACGTGCAACAATTGATGGACTGTCGACAACAACTTTGTCCATATGAATAATAAGGGTATTCGCCGTGCCTAGGTCGATGGCAATTTCCTCAGTCAAGAAATCAAAAAATCCCATTGTTATTAATTTGGTTTTACGTTAAAAGGTGCATTTCATCGACAAAAGTAATGAAATTAATGCTTAAAATGGCGTGTGCCTGTCATAACCATCGATACTTGGTTCTCATTACAATAATCAATACTCAGTTGGTCCTTTATAGAGCCTCCTGGTTGTATGACGCTGGTGATCCCGCTTTTATGTGAAATTTCGACACAGTCTGGGAAGGGAAAAAAGGCGTCACTGGCCATGACCGCCCCATTGAGGTCGAATTTAAAGGTGTTCGCCTTATGAATTGCTTGGTTTAATGCGTCTACACGAGAGGTTTGTCCGGTTCCGCTTGCACATAACTGCTTGTTTTTTGCCAAAACAATAGTATTACTTTTGGTGTGTTTGCAGAGTTTAGAAGCGAAAATTAAATCTTCAAGCTCGCTTTCCGAGGGTTGTTTTTTGGTCACGTATTGTAAATCTGCCAAGGCATCGGTTTTAAAATCTTTGTCTTGTACTAAAATACCGTTCAGACAGGTTTTTACTAGGGTGTTGGGTAAATCGACAGCGTTCAGAGTTAGAATAATTCGGTTTTTCTTGCCTTTCAATGCGACTAAGGCATCTTCCGAATAGCTTGGGGCGATAACCACTTCGCAAAATAATTGGTGTATTTCTTCAGCGGTCGATTTGTCGATTTCTACATTACTGATGAGTACGCCTCCAAAAGCGGAGACGGGGTCACCTGCCAGAGCATCGACATAGGCTTGGTGAAGTGTATCACGGGTAGCCAAGCCGCAGGCATTGTTGTGTTTTAGAATGGCGAATGTGGGGCCGTCATTTCTAAATTCATTCATAAGGTTTACGGCCGCATCAACATCTAATAGATTGTTATAGGAAAGTTCTTTGCCATGAAGTTTGGTGAACATGGCCTCGAAATCTCCAAAGAAGAATCCTTTTTGATGTGGGTTCTCACCATATCGGAGTAGCTGACCCTTGGTCTCACTAATTTTTAATACCGCTTCTCCGTGCTCTTTATTAAAGTAGTTGAAAATAGCGGTATCATAGTGTGATGAAACATTAAAGGCCTTTCCTGCAAAACGTTTGCGGTCCTCTAAAGTAGTTCCTCCATTTTCAGTGGAAATCAGTTCTAGAAATTCAGGATAGTCTTCCATAGAGGAAACACAAAACACATCTTTGTAATTTTTGGCCGCAGCCCGTATTAGAGAAATTCCTCCGATATCAATTTTTTCGATGATTTCCTCTTCCAATGCGCCACTTGCGACCGTTTTTTCGAAAGGATACAAATCTACGATGACAATATCGAGCTGAGGAATTTCATACTCTTCCAATTGGGCTAAATCTTCCTCATTATCTTGACGGTTTAAAATGCCTCCAAAAACTTTCGGATGCAAGGTCTTTACTCTACCTCCCAAAATAGAAGGGTAACTCGTAACCTCCTCGATGGGCACAACGTCAATACCCAATTCTTTTATAAAATTTTCAGTACCTCCGGTAGAATAAATTGTAATACCGAGTTCTTTGAATTTTCTGACGATAGGTTCTAATCCGTCTTTATGAAAAACGGAAATAAGTGCCGAGGCAGCTTTTTTAATGCTCATTTTTGCTTGCTTGTAGTTTGTGTGTTAAAGACTTGCAAAAGTAATTTTTTTTAGGCATTAAACGCCGATGAGGTTATCAACAAAATCGATAAAGTTTTGAACGTTTCACCCTAGTATTTCTGCTACTTTTTGATTTACAAATTCCAAGAGGCCTTCGTCTACCTCTGTAAAAGGGTCCAGGGTATTCGAATCAATATCAATCTGTCCGATGTTTTTTCCGTTTACAAAAATAGGCACCACGATTTCGGCTTTGACGGTAATGCTGCATGCGATATAGTTGTCTTGTGCTTTTACGTCAGGTGCCACAAAATTCTGGTTGCTGATTGCTACCTGTCCACAGATTCCCTTGCCAAAAGGGATTGTCGTATGGTCAGTGGGCTCACCGGCATATGGGCCGAGTCTAAGCTCTTTTTCGGTTCCATTTATAAAATAGAAGCCCACCCAGTCGTAATGTGGAATATTTTCTTTTAGTAGATGACATATTTGCTGTAAGCGCAAATCAACTGTAGTGTCAGAATTTTTTAGGATAGCGGTTATTTGAGGTCGTAAATGGGTAGTCATCACTTAAATTTTCGCGAAGTTATTTAATATTTTGCCTCTTGGGCAGCGATTTTAGAACACTTATTCACTATCATTTATCAGCGTGCAACTGATGCCTTTAAACTATAAACTTATGCTAATTAATACAATAAGAGCAATAATTTTGTAATTTAGCACCCATAGATGAAAGAAATTCTACATCAAATAGGTGCTATTTCAATGGCATTTATGCTGCTATTATCCACGATGTCTTTTACCGTGGACATGCATTATTGTGGAGGTCAATTGATTGATTTTAGCCTGTTCGAAGCCGTAGATAGCTGTGCTATGAGAGCACAGGCTTCCAAATCTTCAAGTGAATGTGCGCTCATGAAAATGGATTGCTGTACTGATATTGAAATTGTTAAGGAGGGTCAAGATGATTTAAAAATTTCTTTCCATCAATTCACTTTTGAGCACCAAACTTTTATTACAGCTTTTGCGTATTCCTATATAAATTTATTTGAAGGGCTTGATGGAAACAACATCCTTTTTAAAGAATATCCTCCTCCTCTGATTCGAGACGTTCAAGTGCTTGATCAGACTTTTCTCATTTGATTTTTAAACATTAGAAATAAAGCCCAACAGTGATTGCTGTTATTGGGCCGAATTTGTTGTTCGTGTTGTTATTTCAACACAGGTATCTAATTGTTTAATTTTCGTCATATGCTGAATAAAAGCATCAAATTTCTTATCGATAATAAACTAATGGCCGTATGGCTATTAGTCCTCTTTGTAGATTGGAAGACTGTAAATGCTCCTTTTAATTGGAATACGGGTTCCTTGCCTAGAAATCCTGTGGCAGTCGATGACATACCTTATATTGAAGACCAAGTTTCGTATCCTTTGACTAGATCGCTACTGGGTATTTCTGAGGTAAAAACAGTTCGAAGCTCGTCTAGGTTAGGTGTTTTTACGCTTTTTAGAAAATATTACACACGCTTCCTCAATTGGGCATTGCATAATAAATTGCTTTTTCTGGCTCTGCCAATGGCAATTGTAGTGTTTGGAGTGATAATCATGAAAAACACGGACAAGGAATTTATGACTTCCCTAAATGAAGGTTCTTTTCTTTTGAGGCCAATATCGCTCTCTCATGCTGGTGTTACTGAGAATAAATGGGTGCTACAGCTGTTAGATATGGCAGTAGCAAGTATTCCTGAAATAAAAACAGTGGTTGGTAAATCAGGTAGAACAGGTTCGGCTTTGGAGCCAGCACCCCTTTCTATGTACGAAAACATGATTCAGTATAAATCAGAGTACATGTTGAACAAGGGCGGAAAACGACAAGCTTTTAAGGTGAATGATGATGGCTTGTTTTATCTAAAGAATGGTAACTTAATAGGGAGCCCCAATACAGAAATTGAAGATGATGTCAATTATCAAGAATTGGATATAGGAAAAGTGACTGAAACAATTCTATAATAAAGACCAGCTTTCGAGGAAGAAATTTAATTGTTGTTTTCTTCCTCTGGCTGGCACTATAGCTTATGAAAAAAATTCGTATTAAAAATATGGTCTGCGATAGGTGTAGTCGCATTTTAGAACGCGATTTTAAAAATGCAGATATCAAGGTAGATTCAATTGAATTAGGAGAAATAAGTGTTTTTGAACCTGATGCTAAAACAATAGAGACCATAAAGGGGATTATTGAGAAAAACGGATTTGAAATTATACATGTCGAAACCGAACTTTTGGTAGAGCGTATAAAGTCTTTGCTTATAAAAGGATTGACATCTGAAAATTTCGATGGAAAAAATATTTCCGATTTTCTTTCTCAGAGTTTGAACAAAGAGTATTCTCAAATAAGCAAGTTGTTCAGTCGTATAGAAGGCCATACTATTGAAAAACATTTAATTCACTTAAGAATTGAGAAAACCAAGGAATTAATTCAAATGGAAAATACAAGCTTTTCTGAAATTGCCTACTCGCTTCATTACAGTAACAGTAGTCATTTGGCAAAACAGTTTAAGTCAGTCACAGGACTGTCTATGGGTGAATATAAAAAATTACAAAATTGGGACAGAAAATCAATTGACCAAATTATATAAGAATCAACCAGAATTGTTAAAATAAAGAATACTTTGATAAACTAGTTTTGTACATCAATATTTAAGTACTAGAAAATGAAACATACGTATCATATACACGGCATGACATGTAATGGTTGCAGAAAGCATGTTGAGCAAATACTATCTATGGTTGATGGGGTTACCAGTGCATTGGTCCATTTGGAGAAAGCAGAGGCTGTTATCGAAATGGAAAATCACATCGCAATAGAGGTTTTTCAAAAGGTTTTGCAAGAAGATAGTGGTAACTACAGTATTCATCCATTAGGAGCACATCAGCATAAATCCAAAGAAGAAAAGAAACCAAAAGAGGAAAGAACAGGAACGTTTTATTGCCCAATGCATTGTGAGGGCGATAAAACCTATGATACATCTGGCGACTGTCCTGTGTGCGGAATGGATTTGGTAGAAGAACAAAGCAGCAGCAGTACCTCTACTCAATACACCTGCCCTATGCACCCTGAAGTTATTAGAGACGAACCAGGTGCTTGCCCCATTTGCGGTATGGATTTGGTTCCTATGCAAGCAGATATATCCGCAGAGGAAAAGAATTATAAAAAACTGATAAAAAAGTTTTGGATTGCAGTAGTGTTCACCCTGCCGATATTTTTGATTGCCATGTCTGAAATGCTGACCAATAATCCGTTGTACAGCATTCTAGAACTTGCACAGTGGAACTGGATACAATTCGGATTATCTATTCCTGTTGTTTTCTATGCAACTTGGATGTTCTTTGAGCGGTCTTACCGTTCTATAAAAACATGGAATCTTAATATGTTCACACTTATCGGAATTGGTTCGGCAATAGCCTGGTTATTCAGTGTATTCGGAATGTTATTTCCCAGTTTTTTTCCAGACCAGTTCAAAACAGATGCTGGTACGGTACATGTTTATTTTGAAGCTGCGACCGTCATCTTGACATTGGTGCTATTGGGGCAGGTGTTAGAAGCAAGAGCGCACAGTAAAACAAATAGCGCTGTCAAAGCGTTGTTGAAGTTAGCGCCCAACAAAGCCATTCGGCTAAAAAATGGAATAGAAGAAGAAATTGGTATTGATGCCATAGTATTAGGTGATATCCTACGGGTAAAACCAGGAGACAAAATTCCTGTTGATGGTTCACTGACCGAGGGGCATACCACCATTGATGAGTCGATGATTACAGGAGAGCCCATTCCTGTTGACAAAAGTATAGGAGGCAAGGTCAGTAGTGGCACCATTAATAGCAACCAGTCTTTCTTGATGAAGGCCGAGAAAATTGGTGCTGACACCCTACTTTCTCAAATCATTCATATGGTCAATGAGGCCAGTCGAAGCAAGGCACCTATTCAAAAATTAGCAGATAGGGTATCGGGCTATTTTGTTCCAGTAGTGGTCATTATAGCCGTCATCACTTTTGTAGTCTGGGCAATTTGGGGGCCAGAACCTTCTTATGTCTACGCCTTGGTAAATGCTATTGCTGTTCTAATAATCGCCTGTCCATGCGCCTTAGGATTGGCCACCCCCATGAGTGTAATGGTCGGTGTGGGCAAAGGTGCTCAAAATGGAATTCTAATAAAAAATGCCGAGGCCTTGGAGAAAATGAACAAGGTTAATACCCTCATTGTAGATAAAACAGGAACCATTACCGAGGGAAAGCCTTCAGTTGAAACTATAGGTGTCTTAGGAGATTCTTTTTCAGTGGAGGAAGTGCTTCAATATATGGTGTCACTGAACAAATTAAGCGAACATCCTTTGGCAGAAGCTATTGTAAAATGCGGAAAAGAACAGGGTGTTGAGTTCTTAAAGGCAGACGGTTTTAAGGCCGTAATAGGAAAAGGGGTTGAGGCGAAGATCAATGGTAAAAAAGTGGCCCTGGGCAACGATAAAATGATGGAATATGCAGGCGCCACAATTCCTGAAAAACACATTGATGAAATACAATCCTATCAAAAGCAAGGGAAAACGGTTTCACTTCTTTCCATAAATGGTGACAGTGTTGGCTATGTGGTCATTGGAGATAAAATAAAAAAAACGAGTGCCAAGGCGATTACAAGCTTGCAGAACAAGGGTATAGCAGTGATTATGCTCACAGGAGACAATCACAATACTGCACAGGCGGTAGCTAAAGAGTTACATCTTACAGATTTCAAGGCAGGCATGCTTCCTGAGGATAAGTTGAGAGAAGTTGAACGCCTTCAGCAAAAAGGAAAAGTAGTAGCCATGGCCGGTGATGGGATCAATGATGCTCCTGCTTTGGCTAAAAGTGATGTGGGTATTGCTATGGGCACAGGAACCGATGTGGCCATTGAAAGTGCCACGATTACTTTAGTCAAAGGCGACCTACATGATATTGTCAAAGCTAGAAACCTAAGTGAAAGGGTAATGAAGAATATTAAGCAAAATTTATTCTTCGCTCTTATATATAATACTTTGGGTATACCCATTGCGGCAGGAGCATTGTATCCATTTTTTGGATTATTGTTATCGCCCATGATTGCGGCAGTGGCGATGAGTTTTAGCTCGGTTTCTGTAATTGTTAACGCCCTAAGGTTAAAAACAACCAAAATTTAACACCAACGGTGGTCAAAAGAAAACTGATTGTCCATTATCAGAATGATTAAAAGTTAAAAAGTATAAAAAATATCTTTTATATCAGTTTGGCCATTCTAGTGGGCGTACTGGGCGGCTACTTGATTTTCTGGAAGATAATAGACTAGAAAATCAGGACCATAAAGAAGAAATGGCTGCAGGTGAAATATAGACCTGTTGCATGCATCCTCAGATAAGACAGTCCGAAGCAGGCGATTGTCTCATTTGCGGAATGGATTTGATTTCTACAGAATCAGGAGATGATGGTCTATCTAAAACCAAATGTTGAAGAATCAATCTTTGAAATGCGAGAAGCTACCCTAGGTGACATTAGTAATGGTAGATGCCTTGTTTTGAACGGCTTGAAAAATGGTGATATTATTGTGACTAACGGAGCTTTTACCGTTGACTCAATTAAAAGGAAAAAAATTGATGATGAATCAAAAAGGTGGTAAAACAAGGACAGGGCATGAAGGTCATTCTGGAATATAAAAGGCGTTAGTAATGAGTGTAAGACGAGTAAAGTAGTCTTTTAAGGTCAGTCTACGAAGTGGAATATTAAACTATAGCTAATCGATATATTGTAGTTTTTTGTAAGGAAACCATTATTTTGAATACTAAATCCGTATCAATAAAAAATAATGAAGCGGATTTTATCTTTTATAATAGTTTTAAGTTGCTGTCAACAGCTGTTTTCTCAAACTTGTTGTTCAGGTGGTGTGCCCTTATCGAACAGTTTGGGCTTGCCCAATGAGGGTAAGGGTGTTTGGGTCATGGGGCTAAACTATGATTTCAACAATCTCAATACCTTGAATGCTGGTTCGAGTAAATTGGATGATGACTCAAGAAAACGGATTACTAATTCAATTTTACTGAATTTAGGCTATTCTTTTAGCGATAGGTTTTCTGTAGAAACTCTTTTTACATGGGTGAATCAAACCCGTACAATTACTCAATTCGGAAATGAAAATTTGACTGAAACATCAGGAGTTGGTGACGCCGTGTTTTTGGCTAAATATGCGATTCCTGATATTTTAGGAAAACGTACGATATTAAATTTAGGTCTAGGAACAAAGATTCCACTAGGAAAATCAGATGTAAGTACGGATCAGGGAATACAATTGACCGCTGATTTGCAACCGGGTAGCGGAGCTTGGGATGTGTTGCTGTGGTCATCTCTTTCGAAAGGATTAGACTTTAGGCCATCTGCCACCCTATCGGGTAGTTTTACTTATAGATTGACAGGAAAGAACAACTCGTATTTGAATACGTCGACCTATGAATTTGGTAATGTGGTACAAGCGAACATAGGCTATACGGATCAGTTTCTTTTGTTCAACACGCTATTCAATCCTGGGTTGGTATTCAAATACAGAAAGTCATTTTCGGATAAGATTGATGATTCGGAAATACCCAATACCGGAGGGCAATGGGTTTTTATAAGGCCTGAGCTGGCGGTAAAACTGAGTCCTACTATTTCATTGAGCACACGATTTGAACTGCCCATTTATAGCTATGTAGATGGCACGCAGTTGACGCCTACCTTACGTTTTACTACGGGCATATCCTTTATATTGAAAAAGAAAGAATTAACATTTTAAATTGACTTGCTATGAAGAACAACTTATTTTTATTGTCTTGTGCTCTAGTCCTATTTTCGTGTAGCTCCTCGAGTACACAAGAAACGAGCGAGATTCAAAACCCTGAAGGAGGAGAACCAAATAATTTTTCAGAATGGAGTATTCCTATAAATGATGTTTTTGATGGTGGCCCTGGGAAAGATGGAATTCCGGCATTGGTGAATCCCAGTTTTGTAGAGGCGCAAGGTACAAGTGTAATCAAAGACTCTGATTTGGTGCTGGGGTTTAAAAATGGTGATGACATTAGGGCCTACCAACACCTGATTTTAGACTGGCATGAGATTATCAACGATAAGGTTGGTGATGTGGCATTGGCGGTTACCTACTGTCCGCTTACAGGAACGGGTATAGGTTGGAATAGGAACATTAAGGGTACAGAGACTACTTTTGGGGTGTCGGGGCTACTGTATAATACAAATTTGATTCCCTATGATAGGGCCACGAATAGCAACTGGGCGCAGATTTTGAATGAATCGGTCAATGGAAGCCTTTTGGGTGAAAAAATAAGTTTGATTAAGTTGGTAGAAACCGATTGGAAAACATGGAAGGCTCTTTACCCGAGTACAAAAGTTGTAGGCCTGAACACCGGTTTTTCTAGAACCTATGGTGTTTCTCCCTATGGTGATTATAGTACAAATAATAACCGATTTTTGTTTCCTGTTTCAAAAGACGGTAGGCTGCCTTCAAAAGAAAGGGTGCATGCAGTAGTTGAGGGTGAAGATTCAAAGGTATATCGATTTGGTGATTTCACTTCGACCAACCTATTCAAAGATTCTTTTCAAGAAAAAGATTACTTGATAATCGGCAATGAAAATTTTATTGTCTCCTTTGAACTTAATGAAGCGCAGAATGCGTTGGAATATGATTATGTTTATGATGGGTCATCAGATATAGTGGCCCAGGATAGTGAGGGCAACCAGTTTACTATTTTTGGCGAAGTGGTTTCTGGCCCAGATACGGGAACAAAATTAAAACCTTCAGCTTCATTTATGGCCTATTGGTTTTCGATACCGGCTTTTTATGAAACCGAAATCTATAGCAATTGATTTGTTAGTTTTTTTAATCCCTCATTGAGGGTTTAACCTGCCAATGCCGGCAGGCAGGTTCCCCGATGCCTGCCCGCCTCTGGAGGG